>JAQUUV010000168.1 GCA_028693695.1 Syntrophomonas sp. | reverse complement strand
CCGACAATATTGCTATTCAGCCAGGCCATGCCCTGAGTTTCCAACAGGCACGCTATATAGCCTGGGCAATAGTCTTTGAACACCCGAATAACGATAAGATTACTTGAAAAAGTGGTATTTAATATATCATCTGTAATTAGCGTTGCAACGTCTGGATTCAGCCGCTTAATTATAATATCGTTATTTTTAATGAAATAGCTACCGTCAAGGGGGGTTTGCCTTTTAATTTCCAAGGTAGTTTGTATATCATTGAATAGTCCTAAATTATTCGGCTGAATAAATTTATATCTTATCGCACTCATATTATTTACATGCTCAAGTTGCTTAGTATCGGCTATACCATTTAAGACATGGGCTATTTCCCCGAGTTTCACATTTTTTAATATTGTCACTTTTCCACTCCCCTTCCATTTGCATCCAGGAGAATATTGCGTACGGGTCTTCTAACTGCATGGATGCCAAAGCCACTCCCTTGAGGGGGAATAGCTTTGGCATTTTAAAATTTAACCTCTTGGCGGGAACAGATCGCTACCGCGACTATCTTTTTGTCCTATTCTGCCGTCTATGCCGTAAATAATAAGTTCGGATCTTTGATTCCTGCTTATGAATCTCCATGCTATATTATGATATTTATTCTATTATGACTTGTGACACGGATTACAACAATAGACACATCCGTCAACTTGGTTATAAATGGTTTTGGCTTTGGCTATAGCATCCATGCAATTAGTATAATATCCTAAGTAAGTTTTGCTTGGGGCTAATTCCAGCCACGAACAAGACTTTTGGTGGACTTCATGATCGCCATTAGCTTGGGCATTATCGTTAACGTAATAAAATTCATAATCCATTATAGCTTCTCCTTTCTGAGAAAAAGCGCATTCATCAGCAAAATCAATAAATATCATTGCGTTTGCAATGTTATTTGCGATATCATGTGATTACACACAACACGAGCTGATAAATCAGCGCAAGTCCAAGAATGCCAGTTCTTGGACTTATTTTTTCTCTATTTTTTATTTCAGCCCCACAAAAAAAAGACTAAAACTCAAATCTTCATTCCAATATTGATTATACCAAAATAATCCATTTGGTCAATAGAAATTCACCATGTTATTGTTTAACTTGTTTGTTTTTCTGTTTTTTCACCCATATTATTCCGCGTATTGTGTTTTATGTTTAATTGGATCATAACATGATTAACAAAGCAGAAGCCTACTGCGGGAGCAGTTATAAAGATTATAAATGCGAAGGAGTCGAACAACTGGTTGAAACTGAAACTGTTTTCGGCACCTTTTCCGAAGACAACACAAGGCCAGTCAAGCTATTCGAGGAATTTGCAATGGAAGATACCGGTATAGAATTCATTGATGTTGAGGAAGGAATAACGGAGCACATGGAAGGAGAAGTTGCGAAGAAGATTGTATATTAACGAAAAACGGAACAGTTATTTTAAAACTACGTGAAATAATAAACAGAGGAGAACGAGACCAGATTTTGCAAGACTTCTAGCTTATTTGAAAATCAGACACCCACTACCTCAGTAAGCTTCTCTATCTGGCACATCCAATCATGAAAATGGCGGCACTTTTGCCTGATCTGTTGTATCCCTATTTCTTTTGCTACGGTAGGACCAACCAATGCTTTATTATCGTCATACTCTGGAATTTCTTTTATAATCCTTTTGGAAGGTGCTAACTCTGGCCTTTCATTGATCAATTCCGGAGAATCAACCCCCTCTGCTATGGTTATTAGATTTGTAATAGCCTTTCCTTGGTCAAGGTAAAAAAGACTCATTTTATCAATTCCAGCAAATAATAGCGCTTCAAACTCATGTAGTTGTATGTACGGAATAAAACGACTATGCGCAATATCGTTTCCGAAGGCGCTTTCCAGCCGTATTACTTTTTGGTATGGTGAAAGTCCAGCGGGTATTCTGCTCTCCCTGGAAAATCCACTGGTCCATATAGATCAAACATGGTAGTGCACCAGGCATCGTTACGTTGACTAAGCCAGCGGCTAACATCACGTTTTATTTTTTCATAACTACGCCCACCACCTCGATATATTCGCCCTTTCTTTCTCCCTGTTTCCACACAGCGAGCTTGAGCAAATATTCCTTTTTCTCCCCAGTAAGGAGCTAGCACATCTCTTATAAAAGTCTCTTCAGTTGGTCCCTCTACAATAACGTTAATATAAATCATCGAGAAGGCCTCCCTCCCAGGACATTCTTTTCCCATAGCTCGCTTAGACTATATTCCTCAATCCACGCACTCAGTTCCTGCTCTGACAAACGCCGAAAACAGGATTGATCATTTTCGCGATTAACAACGATAATATTATCTGGGTCCAGGTAATCAATAAGAGTTGTCGACTGGGTTGATACTATTATCTGGGTCTTTCGGGAGATGCTTTTGAATAATCCAACCAGTATGGATAGTGCATAAGGATGAAGACCCAGCTCAGGTTCATCAATAATAATAATCTGAGGCAAACGAGGCTGCAACAATAGAGTAATCAATGCCATAAAACGAATGGTTCCATCCGAAAGTTGATGCGGACCGAAAACAGTATTCATATCTGCTCCTTGGTCTCTCCAATTGAGCAAAATATTGTTCGGGTTCAAACCATCGGGAGACAATACAAAATCTCCAAAAAAAGGAGCCACTGACTGTATAGTGGTAATGATACGTCGATAATAAGATGGTTCCATTTTTTGCATTTGATAAAGAAATGCTGCGAGATTACCAGCATCATCTCGCAGATAATGGTTATCATTGATATATGCTTTTTTCTTAACATTGGCCGTTGAGGAGGTATCGTGAAAATGATAAACCCGCCAGTTTTGCATGATTGTTTTTATCACCTGGGCAGTTTTCGGACTGCAAACCAGATCTTCTTCCAATAACTTGGATTCCCGATGCCCGGCACCCAAAGATACTAACGGTTTCTCAACAGTATTATCTCTTGTAAATGATATAGCCTCATCTGCAAATATTAACGTATCTCCAGCAGCACTCATCAACCGCATATGATAGACGTTATTACCCGAAGATGTGCTAAAATGCAAGGTAGCCGTCATCTGTGGAGTACGCTTAGCTCCGTAATAGAGTATGTCATTAGCAGACCCTGATGCTCCTATATATTGTTGAAGATTCTTGCTCATCATATGGTTGAAAAGCTTGAAGAAATTAATTAAATTAGATTTACCAGCTCCGTTTGCCCCTATTATGACATTTAAAGGGCCTAAACTCAGGTCCATTTCATAGATTGATTTATAACCCGATAGTTTAATTCTATCTAACATGATTACCACCTCCTTTACTATCTTTTGTGGTATCCATTATAAAAGCGTTGGATATCCGGATTCCATATTTTGTTATAAATACTGTGCCCAAACGTTGTCTCATTATATCATTGTTACCAATCTTTACACTAGTTAGTATCTTTGTGAGAACAGATATAAAGAAATATGTTTCGGTTTTTCTCTTTCTATACATTTTTGGTGTATGTTTGATATAAAAACTATATTTACTCCAGCACCTTTCAACAAATCCAATGGTCAGAAAGCTAGTCAATCTTTCCTTCCATTGTGAAACTAAACTGACTCTATCAACCAGAATAAGTGTATTTACCTTTCTCTCTGCAATTAGCTTTATGGCCACAATAGTTTTCCCAAAAGCAGTAGTTCCATGTTCAGATACCCTATCGGGAAGATCCTGCTGTTCCATAATACCCAGTTGAACCTTTAAGCTTTTTATTTCATTTTTTAGATTATTATTCTCAGTCAGCAATAACTGGTACTTCTCAAGCAATTCTTCAAATTTCATTTCTATCCCCCCTACTCATCAACCTAATATTACCCGAAAGGAATAGGCATTTACAGATTATTGTAGTTGGTTTTTCTGATTATGAAGAGAGATGATTAATACACATAAACTTTATAAATACTTTATAATTGCTTTATGGTGAGTTTATAGTTATGAGTCATGATATTAAAAGGAAGTTGTAATACTTCTGAATATTAAAAAATGGAGGAGATCGATGGTATGAACAAGAAAATAACCATGATCGTGCTGAGCCTTGTAGTAGGAATAACAATGCTTAGCGCCACTGCTTTTGCCAGTATAACCAGTTCTTCTGGCTATGAGGTTTACAAAGCAGCACTCAAAAACCTTCCCCAGGTGGGTAGTATGACTACCCAAGCCACAGTGTCAGTATCAGATAATGGTAATGTGATATTGAATGCGGATGGCACGGTAAAGATGGATAGCACCAATCGCACGATGAGTAGCTTATCCACCATCAATGCAGGCGACAAGACCCAAACCAATGAAGTGTATTGCCAGAAAGACCAGACTATTATGAAAAATAGTGACAGCGATGTGTACAATGTAATGGCCACCAAAGCTAGCCAAGCTCCATTTGACAAAAACTTGGATAAGAAAACCGCCCATGAAGCAGTTGCCAAGGATGTAGAAAACATAGTCGACCTGCTGGCTTCTAATTTCGACAGCAATATTTCTCTGGATAACAACGCCGACGGAACCAAAGTAGTGAGCCTGAGTCTTGCTGACAGTCAGATTACCCCGCTGGAAAATGCGGTTGCTTCCTTGATAGTCAAGAATGCCGCCCGTGAAGGTGAACGTGGTCCAAAAGCAGGTTCTGCCATGGGCAATATGGATAGCATCATCACTAGTATGCCTCAATTGGTTGATGCCATCAGCTTGAACAGTGTTGATATGGTGGCTAATATTGATGCCCAGGGTCAAATCACCAAGCAGACAGCTACCCTTAAAATTACCGGTAATGACGCTACCGGTCAGACCCACGAAGTAGTTATTAATGTAGATATGAACATCTCCGGAATTGGCAGCACTACTCCTGATACCATTGACTTGACCGGAAAACAAGTGAATAATATTCAACCCCGTGAGTTTAAAGGTCACATGCAAGACAAATAGAACCTTCT
>JAQUUV010000167.1 GCA_028693695.1 Syntrophomonas sp. | reverse complement strand
AGGAATTCACTGCCACAATCTCTACAAGTTATATATTTGTCTTGAAACATTAATAAATAACCTCCTTTCACTGGAGATACTCTTGAACCTAATTACCCCAGTCAGGAGATCAATTATAGAACAAGGCATTTTTACTATACATTAATATCCTTCATTTAGCAAGGTTTCGCGCAAATTATTTTACATAATTTTACTTAAGCCCCACTCCAAGTTCCACACCGGTCTCCCCAGCGAGCTAGGATTTCCCCCTCCTGGAAAAACTGCACCACTTCACAAGCATTAGGGCAGCCTTTGCATTCAAAGCTGGTGGTTTTATAAGCCATATCCTGCACCACAAAGCCCTTGAAACTGTTACCACCCTTTTTAGCCACCAGATCCCGGGCCAGAATTGCAACCCCGATAGCACCCATAACATCGTAGTTCTTAGGAACGATAACCGGAGTCTTGAGATAATTTTCAAATGCCCTAACCAGTCCAAGATTAGCTGCTACCCCACCCTGGAATATTATTGGAGATAGAATTTCCTTACCTTTTCCTACATTATTGAGATAATTTCTGACCAAAGCTTCACACAGCCCGGCGACAATATCTTCAAGACTATATCCCAATTGCTGCTTATGTATCATATCCGACTCAGCAAACACTGCACAGCGACCCGCGATCCGAACCGGATGTTGGGCCTTTATGGCATAACTGCCAAAATCCTCAATAGGAATCTGCAATCTAGAGGCCTGCTGGTCAAGAAAAGATCCGGTTCCGGCTGCACATACAGTATTCATACCGAAATCAACGACCACCCCGTCACGCATAATAATGATTTTCGAATCCTGCCCCCCGATTTCAATGATGGTCTGCACTCCCTCAACTGCTCGGGAAGCTGCTACAGCATGGGCAGTAATCTCATTTTTAACTACGTCCGCACCGATCATTAGGCCGGCGAGATGGCGAGCGCTCCCGGTGGCTCCACTGCCCTTCACCTCTACCCGGTCTCCGATCTCTGCTCCTACCAGCCTCATGCCCTGCTGCAAGGTATCAATAGGACGACCATTGGTGCGCAGGTAACGACTAGACAGTACTTTGCCGCGCTGATCGATAACCACCACCTTAGTGCTAACCGAGCCTACATCAATACCCAGATAACCTTGAATCATAGAACCAGCCTTTCTACTATTAAATTATCATTATCTATTTATCCGCAGCCACCAGTTTCTGCGCACCATCAAACTTCTCCCTGCCAGTCGGCAATGTAATCAGGGAAGCGCTCTTGATTCCTCGTTTCTCTCGTCGCATATCCAGCAGGTCTATAAACGCCTCCAGCCTAGTCTCTACCCCAGCCTTACTGGTCTGCTCATCCAAGAAGAAGGTCAAAACCGGAATATCCAGTTCCCGAGAAACCTTTGGCAAAATACTCCTGGCTACTATCTCGGGTATACAAGAAAATGGAGCCAATTGAATCACCCCATCATAACCGTGCCGAGCATACAACACCGTCTCTCCTATGCTATTTACCCCATGTCCGCCGATACATTTCTCATTAAGATACGGTCGCGCCGCCTGCCTAACATCCTGTTCTCCCTGGCTAAAAGTGTTATTACGGGTATAAGAACTCAAATATATAGAACGCTCTGCTCTTACCCCCATATCGCCCAGCATCTGCTGCATATACTGATTAATGGAGGGTTCCAACAGCACATATATTTCGCCGATAATACCTACCTTCAAAGGGTTGCGGTTAATATCTTGAGGGACGTTTTTCAGTATTTGCAAACCTTCCTGGCGAGCTTCTTCTACCTGTTTCCTGTCTTTAGCTTGATCCAAAAGCCCTAATGATTTCTGTAAGGCCTGGCTGGTACTTCCCTTAGTTACTTCATATGGCCTCACTTCATGTGACAGAATTTCCATATCATCAATAACCTTTACCTTTTCCCAGGCAGTCTTAAAAGCCCGCACAAAGTGGCGGATAGATACCCCTCCCGCATTGCGGAATAAGTTCAACTTACGAATAAAATCCCAGATACCACACATAGGATCCTCAAAGGCAATAACCTTAGTCTTGACTCCGATTTCTTCCAGCAGCTTTTGATGCATTACCCAATAATAACCCGCACGACAAGGCCCACATCCTCCCGAGGTAACGATTACCTCGGCACCCATTTCCGCAACCTGCAGATAGGAGCCCATCAACACTTTAAAAGGTATGCAGGCAAACTCAGGTGAATAGCGCACCCCTAAGTCCAGCGTTTCATTGTTAGGCTCCGGAGGCACGATGCACTCCAGCCCAATTTCTTCCATTAGCCACCTGAATGCCAGGTGTGAATGCCCCATGCGGGGAAAGCTAACTTTCACGTTTTTTCCTCCTGTATTCCAACATATCCAGGAAAGCCTCCACGCGGGTTTGCATTCCGGCTTCGCCGGTATGCTCGTCTATCGTTATCGCCATATAAGGCAGACCCCGCCTCTTGGCTTCAATCTCCAAATATTTGTCCACTATCGAATCAGGCCCACAGGCAAAAGCAGTAATATGGATCATGCCATCTACGGGCTTAACATCCATATAGTATAAGGCCCCCTGTACAACCCGATTAGAAAAATACCAGAACATATCCTTAGCCAGCTTGAAGGACTGGCTTTTCAACTGGCGATTACTCAACATATCCTGAGTATAGACCCTGACCCCTGCGTGGGCCAGCGCGCTAATCAATCCCACATTAATATAAGGATCATAGATGGCATATGGGTAGCCCACAACCGCCAGGGAGCATGGGTTGTCCCCGATGGGGCAGCCTGCTTGCCCCAATCCGGATTTCGGAACCCGAGCAAGCTTATTAGATCCTTCACTTTCGTGCCCTGCTAATTCCGCTTTTTTATAGCTGCCGGCTAACACCTGTTGCATAGCCATGTCCGGCATGATTCCTCTTTGCAGCAGTTGCTCGTAATCCTTCTGCACCTTAGATGCCCGCCGAAAGGCTCTACATATTAAGAGGAAGTCCGCACCCAGCCTTTTTCCCAACTCGCTATACACCTTAAAAAGCTCGCTCTTACCCTTCTTTAGATCCAGTCGGGCTTCCAGCACTGGTGAAAGGTCGTTAATAGAAGCAGCGAGCATGTCCGGCAAACCCAGAAACTTAGGGCATAAAGTCTCGGTGCCAAAATCCCCAAACTTTCTCATGCTGACCAGTCGGGGAACAAAAATATAGTCCACCTTGTCTTTAAGGTCTTCTACGTGACCATGAAAAACCTTAATCGGTATACAGGCATCACTAACAGTATCCTTGATACCCTGATCCAGGATGGCTCGCGTCGTAGGTGAAGATTCAACCACCTCATGACCCAGTTCCTCAAAGTAAGTCTTCCAGAAAGGAAAATATATGTAGTAAGCCAGGGCTCTCGGTATTCCAATTGTTGCCACGACCAATATCCTCCCCAATACTTCCTGTTACTCACGTGCTAAAGCTTTTACTGCACCCAGCAATCACTACCATCTTTATTTGCAGCAAAGCTTTAAGGGACTATCAAAAAATAAATTAGTCATTTACTCCGGTCTTTTTCACGCTATCCTTCGTTATCAAAGCTGGGAATACGTCCAGTATGACTGCGCTTTGACGCCTTGTCTAGCGCGAAAAATCCTCGGAGTATTCTGCCTTATTTATTCCTTGGTAGCCCCTAATATTCCACAATTTCATTAATAGAGTACACAATGTCGAATTTTTTTACAATACCTTATTAACGTCAGCCTATTTTTTCCGGTCTTTTTTCTCCAGGGCCGCCTTGAGCATCTCGCCCAAATTCTGCCCAATATCTTCCTTATCACTATACTGGCTAATCAATTTCTGATTCATTTGACTGGCTCTTTTAGAATTCCCCAACCCTGCATGTTCATTTTCCTTTTCCGGCTGCCGATGCCCACAGTTTCGATCAGGACAAACCAGCATTTTCCCCCTCTTACCGTTTACGAGAAGCATATATTTGCCACAGGATGGACATTTGCTTTTGCTAATATTGGTGGCCTTATATTCGGCATCATCCGTCCTGACTCCCAGCACCATTTCCCGTGCGCTCTGACGGATGCCGGAAATGAATTGCTCCTTACTGCCCTTACCCCGGGCTATATCCGTCAATCTTTGTTCCCACTGAGCGGTCAATTCAGGCGACCTTAGAGCTACAGGGGCCAATGGAATCAGTTGTATCCCTTTAGATGTAGGAACCAGTTCTTTACCATTGCGCTCAACATAGAAGGAATTAATAAGTTTCTCTATAATCTCAGCCCGGGTGGCAGGTGTACCCAACCCACTACCCTTCATGGATTCCCGTAATTCCTCATCAGCTATAAATTTGCCTGGGCTTTCCATGGCCGTCAAAAGGGTCGCTTCGTTGTAACGAGACGGAGGTCTGGTTTTCGATTTATTCTCTTTGCAAGTTTTCACTTGCTTCTGACTGCCCTTTTGCTGCTGGGTTAAATTTTGCTCGGGAAGTGCATCTTGATGGGTCTCCTCCCTTTCTACAGTACTGGCTGTCACAGCTCTCCAACCAAGATCTTTTACTACCTTGCCCCTCGAGTGGAAGCTTTCACTGTTTACCATCGTGGTTAGGGTCGTCTGGTCATAAAGATAAGGAGGAGATAATACAGCAATAAATCGTTTCGCAATCAGGTCGTAGAGTCTTTTCTCCTCCATGCTCAAATCCGCCAATTTTAAGCTTTGCTCGGTGGGAATGATGGCATGATGATCACTAACTCTGCTGTCATCCACCAAACGCTTACCCGGTATCAGCTTCTTTTGCAGAAGTGGTTTGACCAGCTCTGCATAGGGTCCCACCCCCATTCCCTTTAAACGGGCCGGCAGGGTCGGTACAATATCCCTGGTAATATAACGGGAATCGGTACGCGGGTAGGTCACTATTTTATGTTCCTGGTACAAGTTCTGTAAAACAGCGAGAGTTCTTTGGGCAGAGAAATTAAGGCGCCGATTAGCATCCCTCTGTAATTCAG
>JAQUUV010000166.1 GCA_028693695.1 Syntrophomonas sp. | reverse complement strand
CTCGGGTGGGCAATCGCCTAGGGAAGATTTCCCATACAATTCAGACCTATGCTGAGAATGAAGGGTTTTCAATAGTGCGAGACTATGTAGGGCACGGAATCGGTCGTAAAATGCATGAGGATCCCCCAGTGCCTAACTATGGAAAGCCTGATCGTGGGCCTGCTTTACAAGCAGGAATGGCTCTGGCTATAGAGCCCATGGTAAACCTTGGGGTTTATAGTGTATACACCAAAGGAGATGAATGGACCGTGGTTACGAAGGACGGTAAGCATTCAGCCCATTTTGAGCATAGCATAGTCATTGGGGAGCAGGGTCCAGAGATTCTCACCTTGCTATAATGGGGGTGACGTAAGATTTCCGATGATATAATAGGCAGAGTGGTCATATCCAAATCTGGTCGGGATCAAGGCAAGGCTTTCGTAGTAGTAAAGGTAATTAACGACCGATATCTGAGCATTAGCGACGGAGATTTACGGAAGATAGAAAATCCCAAGAAGAAAAATGTTCGCCATTTGCATTTTACTCATCTTCGGGCCGATGATGTTCTGGATTGTTTGCATAAGGGAGAGATACCAGCGAACCACGTTATTAAAAAGAATATCAAGCGGATACTGGATAAAGGGATAATCAGCGGGGAAGGAGGTCTGGTAATTGGCTAAAGATGACGTTATTGAGGTAGAGGGGAAAGTTCTTGAACCATTGCCTAACGCCATGTTCACAGTGGAAATGGAGAATGGCCATAAGGTCCTTGCCCATATTTCAGGGAAAATGAGAATGAACTTTATCAGAATATTACCTGGTGATCGAGTAATGGTGGAACTATCGCCCTATGACTTGAATCGGGGCAGGATAACCTATCGTTTTAAGTAGAATGATTTATCACCGCTAATGAAGGAGGTATATAAAATGAAGGTTAGACCATCGGTAAAGACCATGTGCGAAAAATGCAAAGTTATTAAGCGCAAGGGTAGGGTAATGATTATATGTGAAAACCCTAAGCACAAACAAGTGCAGGGTTAAGGTATGAGTACAGACAAACTTAAAAATTAATTCCGAAGGAAGTGAAAAGCTTGGCAAGAATAGCAGGTGTTGATTTACCCCGCGATAAGAGAGTAGAAATATCCCTTACCTATATTTTAGGGATAGGGAGATCATCGTCTCAGAAGATTTTGGCAGCGGCAGGTATAAATGTCGATACAAGGGTGAAAGATCTAACCGAGGAAGAAGTTGCCAAACTCAGAGCGATTATCGACAAGAACTATATGGTTGAAGGTGACCTGCGTAGAGATGTCAGCATGAACATCAAGAGACTGATGGATTTAGGTTGCTATAGAGGAATCCGTCATCGTCGCGGTTTGCCGGTCAGAGGCCAGAAGACTAAAACCAATGCCCGCACCCGCAAGGGACCGAAGCGCACAGCCGGCGGCAAAAAGAAATAACCGGAAAGGGAGGTTAATTGAGTGGCACGAAAGACTGCAAACGTCAGGGTTAAACGACGTGAGAAAAAGAATATTGCCGAGGGGATTGCTCACATCAAATCAACCTTTAATAATACGATAATATCGATTACAGATAAACATGGAAATGCCATATCATGGGCTAGCGCTGGAACAGCTGGCTTTAAGGGTTCCCGGAAGAGTACGCCCTTTGCCGCCCAACAAGCGGCCGATAATGCGGCTAGAGCTGCTATGGAGCACGGTTTGAGGGAAGTGGAATGCTTTGTAAAGGGACCGGGAGCTGGGCGTGAAGCCGCCATAAGGTCTTTACAGGCAGCGGGGCTGGAAGTAAGCGTTATTAAGGACGTTACCCCTATTCCGCATAATGGATGCAGGCCACCTAAAAGAAGAAGAGTTTAAGGAGGTAGTGGTTTAAGTGGGAAGATATACAGCATCAGTCTGTCGCCAGTGCCGCCGCGAAGGAGAGAAGTTGTTCCTCAAAGGGGATAGGTGCTATTCCGAAAAATGTGCGGTGCAGAAGAGAGCCTTTATACCCGGACAGCACGGTCAAAAACGCCGGCAAAAAACCAGCGAATATGGACTTCAGCTCAGGGAAAAACAGAAGACCAAGAGAATTTATGGAGTTCTAGAAAAACAGTTCCGCAACTATTTTAAGAAAGCGGATCGCCAAAAAGGGATTACCGGCGAGAACCTGTTGATTCTATTGGAAAGACGTTTGGATAATGTGGTTTTCAGGTTGGGCATGGGCTCCTCACGTAAGGAAGCGCGTCAGCTAGTAAATCATGATCATTTTACAATCAATGGCAGGAAAGCCAATATTGCCTCGATGCTGGTAGGAGTGGGCGACACTATTCAGGTTAAGCCCGGCAGTGTAGAGTCACCGAAATTCCAGGAAATAAAAGCAAATGGTGCCTACAAAACGCCTCCTGAGTGGTTGGAAGTAGATATTGATAATCTAACTGGCAGGGTACTGGCTTTGCCGACCAGAGAGAATGTAGATTTAACGGTTAATGAACAACTGATTGTTGAACTATACTCTAGATAATATCTATTGAGATAAACCTCTATTAGAGAAGGAGGGGATAAATTAGTGCTAGAGATGGAAAAGCCGCGGATTGAGTGCCTGGAGAAGGATGCGGAAACCAACTACGGTAAATTTGTAATTGAACCACTGGAAAGAGGCTATGGAACTACCTTGGGAAATTCACTGCGCCGGGTTCTGTTATCATCTTTGCCTGGAGCTGCCATTACCTCCATTAAGATCGATGGGGTTTTACATGAGTTCTCGACCATTCCTGGTGTGCTCGAAGATACCACGGAAATGATATTGAATATCAAGCAGATGGTATTACGTTATGATGGAAACGAACGCAAATTGATCCGATTAGAACACAAAGGTAAGAAAAATGTATGTGCTGGAGACATTGAGCAGGATGCCGAGATAGAAATATTGAATCCGGATCTACATATAGCCAGCCTGGATGAAGACGGTAAATTAGAGATGGAAATGACCGTTGAAAGAGGGCGGGGATATGTAAGTGCAGACCAGCAACCCCAGAAAAATGCGGATATTGTAGGGCTGATACCAATTGATTCTATTTTTACCCCGGTTACCAAGGTTAATTATAGGGTCGAAAATACCCGTGTGGGAAAAAGAACGGACTATGATAAACTTATTTTGGAAATATGGACCAATGGCAGCATTCGACCCGAAGAAGGTATTAGTCTTTCTTCGCAGATTCTGATTGAGTACCTGAAGCTCTTTACAGAGATTGATGACACTTACTCCGAGGTAGAGATACTGGTGGAAAAGGAAGAAGAAAAGAAAGATAAAGTTCTGGAGATGTCCATTGAAGAACTGGAACTTTCAGTCCGGGCTTCCAATGGTCTCAAACGAGCCAGCATCAATACCGTGGGTGACCTCATTGAAAAGACCCGGGAGGAAATGAGTAAAATTAGAAACCTGGGCCAGAAGTCGCTGGAAGAAATCGAGAAAAAATTAAAAGAGTTGGATTTAAACTTTAAAAAATCAGACGAGTAGAAAGGAGGGTTTGCATTGAGTTATCGTAGACTAGGGTTTAGGGCCGATCACCGGAGAGCATTGCTCAGAAACTCAGTGACCTCTTTATTAGAACATGAAAAAATAACCACCACGGAAACCAGAGCCAAAGAAATTAGTAGTATTGCCGAAAAGATGATCACTCTTGGCAAGAGGGGCGATTTACATTCTCGCAGATTGGCAGGTTCCTATCTAATGAGCGAGGCAGTATTAGCTAAATTATTTTCAGGTATATCGGAGCGCTATAAAGAACGCCAGGGTGGTTATACCAGAATTATAAAAACCGGTGTCCGTAAAGGTGACGGAGCGCCCATGGCGATTATTGAGCTCCTAGATTAGACCGTGATTAGGCTTGATAACCCACGCTATATCTATACAATGTGACTTTTGGCCCCGAGAATCGGGGCCTCGTATCTTAAGGAATTCAGAAGCAGAGTTGATACTACTCTTAAAGTATCTATGGAGGATTATAAAATATCCTCCTAATCTTTTGTTGGGAGATATAAACAAAAGCTGCGCATAGCCAGGTTGCTTGCCGGTCTTAGTCATAACCGTTGGTTTAATGGAGTGGTGATTGGGTGCCTAGAATTAAGTTGATAATTGAATACGATGGTAGTAACTATCATGGCTTTCAAAGACAAAATAATGCCCATACCATACAAGCTGAGATAGAAAAGCAATTGCTCAATCTATGCTGCGAGGAAATAAGCATTTGCGCCGCAGGACGTACTGATGCCGGGGTACACGCGCGGGGACAGGTGATAGCATTTAATACTGTTTCCAGCATACCTCCTGCTCAGTGGACATTGGCCCTGAATAGTTTTTTGCCGGAGGATATCAGGGTATTGAGTAGCAGTGAGGCAAGCCCCGATTTTCAACCCCAATTTCATTCTGTCAGCAAACGTTATGCCTATTTCCTTTATGGACGGAAGCCAGCTGCCACTTTTTACCGCAAATATGCACTGTGCAATGCTGACCCCTTGGATACCATCGCCATGAGTCAGGCATGTCAGTTTATAGAAGGACGCCATGATTTTCGGGCCTTTTGTGCCAGCGGCTCAAGTGCTAAAACTTTTGAGCGGACGGTTTTGCATTGCTCATTTAAAGAGGCAGGTGCCCTGATGCGATTGGACATAGAAGCCAACGGATTCCTCTATAATATGGTGCGGATCATCATGGGAACACTTCTAGAGGTTGGCAGAAAACGTATTGCTGCTGAAGGGATAGTTGATATTATTGAGTCCAAAGACCGGGCCAAGGCCGGACCCACGGTACCTCCGCAGGGACTGTACCTGCTTTCGGTCACTTACCCACCAGCGAAGCAAGGGGACGGTTCTTTTGCTTCCTTCTTGGGATCCTAAGAAAAGGAAGCAAAAGAATCGTCCCCTTGCTTCGCTGCTTCGCGAGAGAACCGTCCCCATTGTCTCGTAAAAATAATTATTTTCAAGGAAAATACGCCAGCTTTCTTGACA
>JAQUUV010000165.1 GCA_028693695.1 Syntrophomonas sp. | reverse complement strand
ATCACACCGATCTTACCGTTTATGGTAGCCCGAGTCGCAGATCTGGCACCTGGCTTAACTACCCCAACTATCGGCACAGGACAAGTCTTTTCTATTTCCGGCAAGGTTACCGATGAACTGGTATTGCAGGCCACAACTATGGTTTTGACCTCACGACTTAGTAAAAATGATATAATATTCCTCGCATATTTACATAACTCTTCCCGGTTCTTGGTTCCGTAAGGAACATGGGCCGTATCCCCATAATACACGAAACTCTCGCCGGGCAGCCTAGCCAGCAGTGATTTAACCACCGTTAGTCCACCCACCCCGGAGTCAAAAATACCGATGGGTCTATTCCCCAAAATATAACACCTCAATTACTAATTCCTATCTGCCACTCCCAAAGCGACAGATGTTTAACAATCCAATAAATACTGTATCACTTTTGACCTCTATATTCTAGTAAAGTTCTTCTTTCTTAGTCTTAAGGACTATCAAGAAATAAACTAGTCATTTACTACTTGCAACATTATTAGTAAGCGCTAGCAACATTAATGGCATCCGCAAGGATGCACCAGTAGTACCCGAAGGGTGCGAACACCGGTGGTACCCGCAGGGTGATAGTCCTTAACAAAATAAGGAGATAGTATCAGCACATGACCTACTTCTCCTTACTCTTATCTATATGTTTTTGTCTGAAATTTTATAATTCCAATAATTATTTTGACATGTTATACTCTGCCTGAACCGGTTTGGTAAGGTCAACCATCCCCCCTAAATTATTAACCTTTTCGCCATTAACTAAAAAACTAACCTCTCTAATGGAAGGAAACTGACCCAAAGTATTAGCAATGGCCTGAACCATAAGCTTGCCCTGTTCTTTATTGCTGACCTTTTTTGCTTCCCCACTGAGATCCACAATGCACAGCCCCTCGGGTTTCACATTAATATCCAATAGTTTTGTACCAGAAGGGAATATCGACCTCATTTCCGTCTGAGACGGGCCTTTTATCAATTCCTGCATGGTCTGGCGGGCAATCCCTTCGACCTTCCCAATGCTGCGCTCTTCAACCACCAGTTTACTTTGCTGGGCGTCCTCAAAATACAGCTTCACACTAACCTTCTCGGTTGGCTCTGCGGATTGCTTCTCGGGTGTAAGTATATCCTTGTCACTCTGGGCGCTTTTCTCAGTGGACGCCGGTATCTTTATCAAATCTTTCCAGGCCTTGATCTTGCTTTCATCCACTTTGGAGCAGCCCCCGCTCAAAAGGCAAATAACCAGGAGCACAGCCGCTAAACTAACAATTAATTTTTTGGTCATATTTTCAATCCTCCCCTAAAGGGACTATCAAGAAATAAACTAGTCATTTACTCCGGTATTTTTCGCACTATACTTCGTTGTCAAAGCTTGTAATACGTCCAGTATGACTGCGCTTCGACGCCTTGTCCAGCGCAAAAAATCCTCGAAGTATTCTGCCTTGTTTATTCCTCGATAGCCCCTAACTTCCTATTAAGATATTACGATTATGGATTAAAATTTATGACTTGAATTATCACTTCGTTATTTGTTAATCTATCATTCTAAGGAGGTGTTTCTATGCGTTACGAAGGGACTGTATTTCGGCCACCAAGCGAAGCTCATAGTCTTCTCATTCAGGCTACCATAGGTTGCCCTCATAACAAATGTAGTTTCTGCTCCATGTATAAAAAGACCCGGTTTAGGATTCGGCCTGTGCAGGAAATTAAGGAAGACCTCCTGGCTGCTCGTGATTACTATGGGAAATATATAGAATCGATATTTTTTCCGGACGGCAATACCATCATTATGAAAACCGAGCAGTTGCTAGAAATTTTCACTTACGCTCATGAGCTTTTTCCCGAATTAGAACGCATAACCGTTTATGGCTCCGCCCGTTTTGTGAATAAGAAAAGTCTAGAAGACTTAATACGTCTTAAAGAGGCAGGGTTAAGCCGAATTCATATGGGAATGGAAAGCGGCGATGATATTACTCTGCAAAATATCAACAAAGGTACCAATTCAGCAGAAATTATTGAGGCAGGCTCGAAGTTGAAAATTGGCGGAATTCAAACCAGTGAATACTACCTGGTAGGAATAGCAGGCCAAGCAAGATGGAGGGAACATGCTGAAAATAGTGCCCGGGTATTAAGTGCTTTTAGCCCTGATTTTATTAGATTGAGAACATTTGCTCCCGAACGCAATACGCCGATTCTAGAAGAAATTCGGGCAGGCAATTTTCAGTATCTAAGTCCCCATGAATCTTTAAGGGAAATTCGCATTTTGATCGAAAACCTGAATTGTAACCATAGCATGGTGGTAAGCGACCACATTACGAACTACTGGAACATTAACGGTCGAATCCCGGATGATCGTGATAAAATGCTCACGGAAATTGATAAGGCTTTAACCATTGATGAATCCCGCTTTAGAATTCCTAATCTGGGGCATAGTTAACTCGAAAAATCTATAACACCCTTTTCTTTATTCATCTTTCCCCGACCACGTTAATTCTTAATATTAACAAAAGGGCAGAAACCCAGAAAACCTTTCTTGTTAGAAAGGTTTTCTGGGTTTGAACATGAATCCTGGGGTAACTGTATATATGAACTGAGAGTGGAACATATATCGTATTAAGAATTTAGAGAAATTATATATCTTTCTTGTTACCAAAAACATAATATGTAGCAATTAGTCATTATAAATAGATAAATAAAAAACCAATATTTTAATGAATTGACAAATTCATTAAAATATTGGTTCGTTAGAGCCACCTAATAGGGTTTCTCCTTAATCCACCTAACAATACACCTTAAACCTTAACTTTCAGTTATATTATACTTTATTTGCTTTTTTGTCAACAATAATTTTTAAAATCAATATATCTTGACCAACCTCAAATCACCCACAAAAGAGTAGAAAGCCAGGGAGCCTTTCTTATTCAGAAAGGCTCCCTGATTACTGCATATATGATAAGAGAGTGGATCATATATCTTATTAAACAGATTTAGAGTAATTTGTATAATTTATTTCTGATAAGGAGTTACCAACCATTTAAGGCAATTATCTTTCTTGTTACCAAAAATATCATAACCTTTAACAATGTCATTCAACGGAGCACGATGAGTACATAGGAAATTGGTGCTAATCTTCCCGCATTGAATCAACTTAATTAATTCAGGAATCCGATTGGCGTTTACCAAGCCCATGCTGATATTGATGTTTTTAGTCCATAATGTGTTCATGGCAAGTTCCTGGGGCTTTTCAAATACGCCGATGAAGGAAACATTACCACCTGCCCTAACGGAGTCTATTGCCATATCGTAAGTTGCTTTAAAACCGTTCGCTTCTATAGTTCTGTCAGCACCGCGGCCCTCGGTCATTTCTTTAATTGCATCAGGGACATTTACGTTGAGAGGGTTAAGTCCAACGTCAGCGATACCATTCTTGACAGCGAAATCCAAACGATCTTGGTTGATGTCAACTGCGATAATTTTGGAAGGTCCCCATAAACGGGAAGTAGTCATACCACACATTCCAACAGGGCCGCAACCCATTACTGCAACTGTATCACCAGGTTCAATTTTAGCATTTTCAGCGCCAAAATAACCGGTAGAAAGAATGTCGCCTACGAATAATACGTCTTCTTCGGTTAATCCATCAGGGATACCAAACATGCCCAGATTAGCATGGGGAACCCTTACATATTCTGCCTGACAGCCATCGATCATGTAGCCGAATATCCAGCTGCCAGTCGTACAATGGGAATATACTCCCCGTACGCAGTAGAAACACTCACCACACTGGGTAACACAGGATACAGCTACTTTGTCGCCTACTTTGGAATTTCTTACTGCAGGGCCTACCTCTACTACTTCACCAACAAATTCGTGGCCGATTATTCTTCCCGGTGCTACTTCTGGCATACCACCGTGCCATATATGGATATCAGTACCACAGATGGTCGATGTAGTAACCCTTATAATAGCATCATCGGGCTCAATAATTTTCGGTACGGGAACGTCCTGAAGGGCAATTTTTTCAGGTCCGCCATAAACTAAGGCTTTCATAGTATCACTCATTACAATTACCTCCTTTTATTTTGGGACATTTTTTCACACACGATTTATATCAATTCAAATCTTTTTTCTTTCAACTACCTCCTTTCCCCCAAAAAAAATGACCGATATCTTTATGCTTTCACTCGTTAGCCGAGTTTTTTCACAAAAACATTGGTCTACTTTGGAGCTACCCTGGGGTCTCTCCTAAATCCACCATACTATTCAGTTTGGCAAATCTATTATTCTGTTAAAACTCTATCAAAAACAATAGCATGCATCCAAAAATCACCCTCTGCTTCAATCATATAAGTTTGGTGAATTGCTTTTGCACCCAATACTGTCTCAAAATAGGGCATATTATCAATAGAATGTTGTTTGCATACTTGCATGCGTGCACTATTTACCAAGTCTTTCCCTGCAGTAGTCGCTACAATATATTTTTCCGGTTCGGTCAAGAAACCTTCGCCCCGAATAATAACCATATCATCCCAAATTATCACCTTGGTATGGTCAACACCTTTACCAAGTTTTTGTTTAAAATATTTTTCCATGTAGATTTTTAATTCATGTTGCAATTGCTTACGCTGCCGATCATTTAATTTTTGTGTTTGGTCACTCTCAACAGACCCATTTTCTTTAAAATTCATCTTAACAACTGACGGCATAATCTTACCCCCTCACCCGATACAATCAATTTTTACAGGTCTTTTTACTGCCAATTACGGGAGGATAAAAAAATACCAATACCTTTACTTATATGCCGAATAGGCAATTTGTAAAAACATTGGTATTTTTCGAGCCACCGTATCCGGTCTCTCTTTTATCCACCAAGAAATTGTCATAAATTACTACGATATAACTAGTCCAAAATCAGGATAACTATTTAATAAAAACATGTCAATAACAAACTTTGGCAAATATAAGGCTAACTAAAACCAGAAAGCCTCTCTTTTCAGAAAGGCTTCCTGGCTTTGAACCTGTTAGTCCTAAAGTAACT
>JAQUUV010000164.1 GCA_028693695.1 Syntrophomonas sp. | reverse complement strand
CTTCCATATCAGCACCGATCACCCATAATCCCTTTTCCTTTAAACGCTTTATACAATTTACCAGGTTAGTTTCTCTGGCGACGAGTATATGTTCCACCGCCCCGGCTGAAGCCCGTGCCACTGCAGCAGTTATTTCCGAGGAGTTGTGCTGAGGGATAATAACTCCTTGCACCCCTGCACATTCAGCCGTACGTATAATCGAGCCCATATTTTGCGGGTCTTCCATTCCATCTAAAATAAGCAAAAATGGATCTTTACCTGCTATTGCCGCTTTCTCCAGCATCTCATCCACATCCGAATACTCGTAGCTGTCTACCTGGGCAATAATACCTTGATGGTTGCTTACAGTGTACATCTCGTCCAGGCGCTGCTTCTCTACATACTGCACAAACACGGCTTTTTTTTGAGCAAACCTTACTAATTCCTCAATCTTTTTTCCAGCTCGCCCCTCCTGTACATATATTTTGTGCACCTTGCGCTTACCTCTCAGGGCTTCCATAATGCTATTCACCCCGGCCAATTTTTCTTGCATTAAGTTCTTCCTTTCTTACTAAATGGCATAGCCACGCTATTTTTTATAACTAAGGTGTATTTTAGTAGTATGAATCATAAATGCTTCTATCATCAAGCTTATCATAAAAAAATATTCCACTACATAAAGGGTTCTTAATGTAGTGGAATTATTAAACAGTCGACGGATCCTTGAGCTTCCATGCCCAGCAGATGGTAAATTTCAGTATTTTTCTATACTATTTATTGTGGTTCAGTTTTCATCTCCAGGTTGATAGGATTGCTATTTAAAAATTTAATGAAGCTATAGCGAATGTCATTATAGCTTTTAAATTCACCTTTATCTATAAGACTCCATCTATCATCTTCATCTAGATTAGTAAAATACTTATCAGCTGCATAGGTGTTCTCTATCTTAGTAACAAAAGCTTCGGTACAATATGGCAAAAGCTCTCTGTATACTATTTCTCCCCCTATTACGAACACCTCATCTGTGGGATAATCTTTTAATTCATCGAAAAGTTCATTTAATGAACTACAAACCGTAATTTTTTTATCACTGAATTTCTTATCTTCACAAAGCACAATATTAACTCTATCCTCTAATGGCTCTCCTCCAGGCAATGAGGTAAATGTTTCTCGTCCCATTATTACTATTTTGCCCACAGTTGTCTGCTTGAAGAACTTCATGTCTTCGGGAATTCTCTCCAGCAGCTTACCCTTATACCCAATTCCCCAATTAAGATCAACTGCCACAATAGCTTTCATATCTATTTCCCCTCTCAAACGGCAACCGAAATATTGGTTATTTGCACTCCACTTTCATATCCCTCTAATGCAAAGTCTTCTACTTTAAAATCATAAAAATCCTTTTTATCCGGATTGACAAGCAACTTTGGAGCCGGGTAGGCAGTCCTTTGAATAAGGTTGGCAATTAACGGTATGTGCCTATCGTATATATGGGCGTCGGCAATAACATGAATTAATTCTCCTACTTCAAGATTACATGCTTGGGCTAGCATGTGTACTAAAATTGCATACTGGCATACGTTCCAATTATTTGCGACCAGAATGTCTTGAGACCGCTGATTTAGTATCGCATTAAGTTTCCGGCCAGTAACATTGAAGGTCATACTATATGCACAAGGATATAAGTTCATCTGATGTAAATCTTCGTGGTTGTACATATTGACCATAATCCTTCTGCTATACGGATTATGCTTTAGATCATATAAGATTCGATCAACTTGATCAAATTCTCCCTCCGGGTACTTATGCTTAATACCTAACTGATAGCCGTATGCTTTTCCAATCGAACCATCTTCATTAGCCCAACTATCCCAAATATGACTATTTAACTCTTTAATATTATTGGATTTTTTCTGCCATATCCATAACATTTCATCAATTGCAGCCTTTAAGTTGGTTGGTCTTAAGGTAAGGATGGGAAACTCCTCGGAAAGATCATACCTGTTAATAACCCCAAACTTCTTAATAGTATGAGCCGGGCTACCATCTTCCCATTTAGCCCTTACGCTCTCGCCTTTTGAAGAAATACCATTTTCAAGAATATCCTTACACATGGTGGCAAAAACTATATCAGCTTTACTCACAATCACGTACCTCACTTAATCTATAAAAATAGTTTGTTGTTTTACTAGATAAGTATTCAATTCTTCATCTTGCTTTCAATATCCTTTTTCTTGCCTTAATCCTCCAGCGAACTACACTGCGAACTAGCAAAAATGGCAAGCGAAAGGGATGAATTTTATGCTGTTCGCCCAAAAGGGTCATTATCTTTATGATTTTATGGTAGAGTATTTATGTAAGTCTGAATCATTTAAAATGAGGAGTAGTTGTTATGAACAAGAAAAGATGGTGGGCACTGGCCATATTTACAGTTTTGTTGGTAGTGTGGGCGGTCAGCTCCACAAAAGTCAAACAGATTGAATCTTCAGGCACCTCAAATTATCTAGCCTATCTAAATCGGATAGAAAACAAACAAGCTTTCACTACCCAAATCTACCGGGAGGGGAAAGGAAAAATCTTAGCCTTAATCAAGCTCGAAGGGGAGATAACGGAAAATAACGCCAATAGCACCAATGTCAGCAGTGGCTATAATCATCAGGCCTTTATCAAGCAATTAGAAGTAGCTTTTTCCCGTAATGATATAAAAGGTATAATCATACAGGTTAACTCGCCCGGAGGTGGTGTTTACGAAAGCGATGAGATTTACAACAAGATTCTAGAATTGAAAGCCCAGTATAAAAAGCCCTTGGTGGTATATATGAGCCAGGAAGCTGCTTCCGGCGGATATTATGTGTCCATGGCCGCCGATAAGATATACGCCAACCGCAACACCCTTACCGGCTCAATCGGGGTTATTATCCGGACCTATAATTATGAACAGTTGGCGGATAAAATCGGCGTTAAAGATGTAACCTTCAAAAGCGGCGCCCAAAAGGACCTCTTAAACCCTATGCGCCCGCTAAATGACCAGGAAAAGGCTATTGCCCAAAGCCTGGTAAATGAAAGTTATGGATATTTTGTAGATGTAGTTGCGAAAGGCAGAAACATGGACCGGAACCAGGTCTTACAATTGGCAGATGGACGAGTTTATTCGGGAGCCCAGGCTAAAGACCTTGGCCTGGTAGATGAACTGGGCAACCTCGACCAGGCTATTAATGGCACCGCTCAACTGGCTAATATCATTGATCCTCAGGTTTTGTTGTATGAAAATCCCGGACCTGATATATTAAGCTGGTTTAACTCCATCAAGGCACCGTCTTTTGACCTGCTGGGCATGAAGCAGCAAATGAACCAAGCGCTTTCGCCCCAAATCATGTATATTGCTAACTGAGGAGGTTATATTATGACGGAATATGATGAAAATATCCCGACCCATGAACCTGAAACAAATGTAGTCCCAACTGGTGAAATTGCCCCAATCATGTATCGAGCTGCTGGTTTCTGGGTACGTCTGTTGGCATTTACTATAGACCTGTTAGTTATTGCTGGTTTAAATGCAATCATCTGGGATTCATTATTACCTGCTGCAGCCACTCCATCATTCCTTAATCAAGTTTTGCATACTAATGCACTGTTTTTAGGCCTTACCGGAGCTGCTTATTTCATAATTATGACCCATTACTTCCAACAGACTCTGGGTAAAATGATCGTCGGCATTAAGGTAATCCAGCACAGCGGAGAACCCTTGAGCTGGATTACGGTGGTTTTTCGTGAGTTGGTAGCCCGAAGCCTATCCCAAATCATGGGCCTTAATCTGGGTTATATGGTTTGTTGGTTCAATACTGAAAAGCGCTGCGCCCATGACTTCTTGAGTGATACCTGGGTAGTTTATGAAAAGCCAGGGGGCGATTCTCACTATATTTCAGTAGAAGCGGGTAAGGCAACATAGGGTAATGGTGTCTTGTTGCTTGCCTAAAAGTAATAGATAGTAAAGGTTATGCACCCATCCTAGATTGGAGGATAACCGAAACTAATGAATTATTATTTCGGAATCGGTCTTACTATTTTATCTAACATACCTGTACCACGTATTTCAGAAAGCTATACCTGGAAATGTTAATCCCATCGGTTCCTTAATTGTCATATGAGAGAACTACTATGTTCTTCCCAAAAGCCACCGTCAAAAGACGGCAGCCTCATCGATTTGTTCGTGCCATCCTCTTGGGTCAAACTGTGAGCAAAAGATAGTTGATCCAATTTGATGCCTAGCTTCCAATATTTCCAAGACATCCATGGCCTGTAGACCTTCCAACAACTTTAAGCTCGATGCATATTTTTCATAGCATTTTGCTGCACGAACGTGTGTTATAATGGTAATATTACTATTTTTTTGATTTTGCATGAAAGGAAGTGATGAAATGCAGAAAGGAAAAAATATTAAAGTTGGAATCGGTTTTGCGACTGGGAGAAAGACTTTTCAAAGGGTGCTGAGAACCAACATATACAACTGGCAGGAATCCGGTTTGGTGGAAAACATAAGAATCAGTTTGAATCTTTTCGTCGCATATGATCTTAATTATAATAAAACTAAAACGACGGATTACACCAATATAAAACCAGACCTGGTCGAGCAGATCGATAGCAGCACCTTTATTGCAGGCATCTCTGTCAAAGCAGAAATTGACTATTTAATTCGGGAAAACGTCATTAATTTTGATGAAGCACACATGATTTTTGGCAGGGGGTATGCAGCCAAGCGTAACGCGGTACTATATTACGCTATAAAGCACCATATGGATTATTTGATTTTTCTGGATGACGACGAATACCCCCTGGCAGTGACTAATACGCACAGCACTACAATTTGGGGAGGCCAGTATGTTCTGTTAAACCATCTGGAACATATCACTCAAGCGGACATCACCCACGGACATCACTGTGGTTACATATCGCCTATTCCCTATATGGAATTTAATGATACTTTGACCGAAGCTGATTTCCGTTCTTTTATTGAGGCTATCAGCAATGATATCGTTAACTGGGATACCTTGAAAGCCGTTATGCAAAACGGTGGGGTGACCTATGCCGATACCAAGATATTGACTAG
>JAQUUV010000163.1 GCA_028693695.1 Syntrophomonas sp. | reverse complement strand
CAACAAGTTATTACGTCCGATACAGCCGGGAAAGTGAAACAACTTTTAGAAAAGGTAGTGGAAGAAGGGACCGGAAAGCCTGCGGCAATCTCAGAAGCGCGGGTGGCTGGCAAAACGGCTACCAGCCAGACGGGCAGGATGAAAAGTGCAGAGGACGAAGTCCTTAATACTTGGTTTGCTGGTTACTTTCCAGCTGACCAACCACGTTGGGCTATCGTTGTTATGGCGGAAGAGGGCAGCTCCGGAGCGCAAAATTGCGCGCCTGTTTTTAAGGATATTAGCCAGGGAATACTAAAGTATTATTAAGAAGTGAGTCTAATCACGTTATAGCAAACTGCAATAATTTTAAGGTAAGTCAGAGTGGTCTGACCACCAGACTGTAAGGCGACTGGACTACTATGGGCGACAATGCTAGCACCTTGATGGATACCGATATTGGTACGATACAAGCCGAAGCTACTAATCCTCCACCCTTTCCCAGACTGTTTTTTCAGTGAAGAGTTGTAGAAGGTCACCATCCAACTCGCCGTCTTTAACCATAAATCCTAATATTTTTAGGGCCTGATCTGTAGTCATGGCTTTCTTATAGGGGCGGTCGTTTGCGGTGAGCGCATCAAATACATCTACCAAGGCTAGAATCCGACCTTCCAGTGGTATTTCATCCCCACTTAGTCCACGAGGATACCCTTTGCCATCTAGATGTTCGTGATGAATGCTGGCAAAGTAGGGAACCTCTTTCAATTTGCGAGTAAATGGAATTTTATCAAGCATACGTTCAGTTATCACCACATGGTCTTCCATTATCTGACGTTCAGCATCGGTCAAGGTTCCTTTGATTACAGAGAGGGCGGTAAGTTCTGCTTCAGTTAACCAAGGATGCTCGCGCCCGGTTTGATCCAGATAGGTTCGATTGGCTATATCATGTACTTTTTGAAGAATCTCTTTATCAACAAAAGTTGCAGGGTGATCTACTTTGATAATTAAATCGCGGGTTTCCTGCATTAAGTTTTTTTCTTCCTGCCATTTATCATCCAGGGACGGAATGGAACTAGTATTGCCGCTAGTTATCAGTGAAAGCTTTTGCTCCAAATAATGCGATTTCAAACTGGCCTCAATATAATCTAGCCTTTGTAGTACCAATTCAAGTTGGGCTTCGATCCGGCTGGACTTATTCATAACCGACAGAGGTGTGGCAATTTTGCCTATATCATGCAACCATCCTGCCATAACTAGCTGGGAGGTACGGTCTTCGCTGAACTCTATGTTTGCCCATTGTTCTTCCTTCTCGCCATCTATAACCCGGGCAAGTTCACCGGCCAGGAGGGCTACACGGCGGGTGTGGTTGGCGTTATAAGGAGTACGGGAGTCTATAGCTGTGGCCATTACCTCCACAAACGAATTAAAAAGCCTCTCTATGTCAGCCAAAAGCTGCATATTAGTGAGCGAAATAGCGGCCTGGGAGGCCAGGGAAGAAATAACTTTTTCAAAGTAAGGTGCAAAAGGAATCGTATTGCCTTCTCCATCTTTGGCATTGAGCAACTGCAGTACTCCAATTACATCTGTTTCATGATTTTCCAAAGGAATTACCAGCATGGAACCTGTGCGGTATCCAGTTATTTTGTCGTAATTTTTGGGGCCGGAAAAATCAAATCCTTCGGCCTCGTAAACATCAGGTATGTTTACAATATGGTGATTCAGGGCTACATAGGAGGATACGTTTTCAGGGCGCATAGGAACAGGAGGCAGGCTGACGGGTTCTCCCATTCCTCCTTGATACGTTTGCATAGTGTCGTTCTGGATAATTTTAAATAGCAAGTGATCGTTTTCACAAAGGTATAGGGTTCCGCCGTCTGCTCCGGTGATGCGCCGTGCTTCGGTCACAATCATCTCCAGAAGCCGATTATGGTCTTTTTGAGCCGAAAGTGCAATGCCAATATTAAGTATGTCTTTGACCTGTTCAAGAATTTCAGAAGTATATGTTCTCAAAGAGAAATCACCATTCCTTCACGAGCTGCAAACACGTCAGAATATTGTTCCTGAGCTTGATGTTCAATAGCATCCATTTCTATATCAGAACGGTATGTAGCGTGGTGAAATAAAACCAACTTCTTGGCTCCGCAGGCTTTTACAAGCTTGATTCCTTCCTGCCAGGTGGAATGTCCCCAGCCTTTTACGGAAGGAAAGCCTTCATAGCCAGCATATTCCGCATCTGTGAAATGGCTATCATAAATTATCACATCGGCGCCTGCCGCAAATTTTAAGAAATCCGGTTTAATCTTCTCAGTGTGTTCAGTGTCGGTCATATAGCAACAGGAGCGCCCCTTATGATCTAGGCGATAGGAAAGACAGCCTCCCGGATGGTTATTCCAAACGGTTCGTAAAACGATGTCATCCCCCAATTGCATTTCCATGCCAAAGGCTAACTCGTGAAAGTTAATACTCGATCCCATTTCATCCAGGCTAACTGGAAAATGATCATATTCCATTTGGCCTTTCATTAAATCCTCAAAGGTGAGGTTGACGCTTCGAATTCCATAAAGGGCAAATTTATTGCCTTTTATAAAAGCAGGGGTAAAGAAGGGAAATCCTTGGATATGATCCCAGTGAGTATGAGTGATAAAAATATCTCCGCTAGTAGGCTGTCCCTGTTTAATTAGGTGCTGTCCGAGTTGGTATATTCCTGTTCCTGCATCCATAATAAAAAGGCGGTTTCCGATTTGTATTTGCACACAGGGAGTATTGCCGCCATATTTAATCGTTTCAGATCCCGGTACGGGCAAAGAACCCCTTACCCCCCAAAAAGTGATTTTGTAATCAACTTCTGCCATGCCGAATTCTACCCTCCTCCAACCTTAATTTGAGAACAATGTCGAGCCAGTAGCGCCCTTCAAAGTAAATAAGATAGGTTTTTACGATATTTTAACATATTAACAATTAATATGTCTTAGGAAATAAATCTCGTGTTCACTGATGCCTCAATGAAACATTTATTCCTTGACAAGTCTCGATTGCTATTTAAGCTTAACCGGGCTAGGGGAGCGGAAAAAGCAAACAGTTTGTTGCGTCTGCATATTGGCATCCAACCAGAGCTCTTGGTTACTCCGGGCAGGTTCAATTACTTTTATAACGGACTGCCATTGGGCGTAATCAGGTAATAATTCGGCAAAACAATTGCTGGCGTTATCTAGGTACTGATGTCTGAAAAGGGCCTTATCTTGATCGGGGAAAAGGGCTGCGTAAAATATTTTGGTCTCTACCAGATCCTGAAAGAAATGGGTTCCGAAAGATAGTTCCGGCATATACCCATCTTCTGATTCAGCTACTTCTACCAGAACCGAGGCATTACAGATCTCTGCAAAGGAAACGGGTATACCGAGAGAAGGAGTGGTGCTGCCCCATCTCCCTGGGCCAATCAAAACAAAAGGATGTTTATCCTTATCTTTGAACAGGCGGTTTAAGCGCCCTACCAATCGGGCTATTTGATATTTGTCGCTTATCGTCAGGGAACCATATAAATTCGCCTTAATGTAAATAATTCTTTCTAATTTTTGTTGAATACTGCCACCCATGGAGTTACGGTAGGTGGAAAAGAGTATATCATCTAGTTTATAACTAAGAGCCGGACTAATGCTGCTCTTGAGTTTGTTGGTTTGCAGCGGACGACATTGCAGAATATTAATTTTCAGGCTTCCATCTGCCGAAAAATTTACTGTGAATTCTGTATCTACGGGATAGGCATAAGCTTGTTCCAGCGTGTGCAGTATCCGGCGCATCAGTTTAGGAAAATCCCCAGCCAGAAAATCGTGGAAGGTTAATATCCACATATCCTGCTCCGCTTGTCCCATATCTCTCAGCCTAGTCATAGTTTCGTGGTCTCGCATTGCGATCAGCCTCCAATAAGGCATTTCAGCTCGTTGCTTGGCAATCATTTTTAGGGGTACAGTGTCCCAGGCATTTAGGTTGGTATTCAGTACATCTACCTTGTGCTGGGAAAAACGTTGAATGTCTTTCAAGTTGGAATCAGGTCGAAGGGATGGTTTATCAAGGGCTACTATGCGGGGGTAATCATTCTCCACTCGGTCTACCGCCCGTGTACCTAGCCCTAGTACCAGCCGAACCATGCCTGCGCTGGAATCCAGGTCTTCCCGCCAAACGTAGGGATTATATGACATTGCTACTCCGGCCAAATCGGGGAAAAAATAAGGGGAACGGTGTGAACCCGATACACGTTGCACCAGCAAGGCCATTTGTTCATCGCTGTCTGCCATTCCTCGTTGCAAGCGATAGGCTAAGGCGTCTTCGCTCATTGTACTGGCATAAATTGACTTCACCGCTGTTTCGAAATTTTGGTAGCGCTCATAGGGATTACCTTGGTTGACACAGAACACACTTTCATATTTTCCCGCAAAGGCATTTCCGAAGCCATCTTCTAGCAAACTACTAGAGCGTACAATGACTGGAGACTGTCCGAAATAGTCTAGCATCTGCTTCATTTGTTCAGTTATAGCTTCGGGAAGAACGCCTTTTAAAATTTTCATCCTAAGTTCCAAAGCTGAAGAGAAATAGTGCTCTGGTTGTTTTTGCTGCTGGCGTAGGTTCCAGCAGTCGTTTTCCACTAGATAGGTATAATAGACGTCTGCACCCACATAGAAGGAGTCATGAGGCTCCAGGTAAAGGGACCAATCCGTTTCGGCATCAGAACTTAATATTTTGCGGGCTAGGAGCATACCGACTGATTTGCCCCCGATAAAGCCCGAGCCAACTAGACGGTTGCGTATCTCTAATAAATCGTCAAGGGTAAAATATTTGCGAGCCAAGGCTAAAATCTGCTCATCTCGTCCCAATACCATCTTGCACAACTGATTCAGCATTGCGGTTTCTTCCCCTTCATCATGTGGATAGCCCTTGCGCTTTTTTTCCTGCAGTTCCTGAGCATTCAGAAAAACTCTATCCCAATAGTCTAGTTTACGCTCTATATTACCCGGGCCCTGCTGTTGAAAACGGGAAAAAAACATAGCTGTTTCCACACTGCTGGTGATAGGAACAAAATTTTTCCCCTGGGAAACATGGGGCAGGAACATGGTAGGTGA
>JAQUUV010000162.1 GCA_028693695.1 Syntrophomonas sp. | reverse complement strand
CTAAGTTTGCGTCTATCGTTCTTTATTTTTCTAATTAAATATACGCAATTAAAAAATCCGCAGATCCTCTATTTAATCAAAGAAGATAATGGTATACACTTCGACAAAAATATTTTTATCCCTGCAAATTTATCAACGGAAGGATTTATATAAGTAACAGCTATATGTTAAATTATTAAATATTATTGTGGCTCTCCCTAGCAAATCCGGGGCAGGTGCTCTCCTTCCAACATCCCCAGAATGCGCTGCGCTCCCAACTCCGTCTCCATTAAGACCATGCCCGGAGGCTCAATCCGAGCCTCACCAATGATGGTTGCCCCTTCAGCCTCAGAAAGACTTTTTAAATCCGCTATGATTTCCAAGGCCTGCTCCCGAGCCACAAATAAAACCATTTTGCCTTCATTCGCCATGTAGAGAGGATCCAAACCCAGCATATCACAGGCACCCTGCACAGTTCGGGATATCGGTATTCTCTGTTCTTCCACCAGGACCCCCATCCTCGCCTGCTGAGCCAATTCGTTCAACACCGTAGCCAATCCACCCCGGGTCGGGTCACGCATGCACCGGACAGCTCCCCCGTATTTTCCCAGAACCTTCCCAATTCTGACCAGTGGAGCACAGTCACTCATGGTCGGGGTTGCGAAACGTAAACCCTCACGCTGAGCCAGGATGGCCAGACCATGATCACCCACCGGACCGCTTACAATAATTTGATCACCGGCCTGAATGCGGCTGGGGCGGTAATCGATACCCGGCGGCATTACACCAATCCCGGTGGTATTGATAAATATACCATCCGCACTGCCTTTTTCCACTACTTTAGTATCTCCGGTTACCAGGTTCACCCCGGCCTCCTTAGCCGTTTTAGCCATCGATTCAACAATCTTTTTAAGATCAGACAGAGGCAAACCCTCCTCTATAATGAAAGCCGTTGATAAATAGAGAGGACGAGCTCCACATGCTACTAAATCGTTGACCGTTCCGCATATAGCCAGCTTGCCTATGTCTCCTCCAGGGAAAAACAGGGGGGTAATAACAAAAGAATCGGTAGACATCGCCACCCGTCCTGGGGGTAAATCAAGCAAAGCTCCGTCCAGCATAGGTTCCAGGTATGGATTGTCCCAACTTTTTTTGAATACTGATTCAATTAACTCCTGACTCATAAGTCCACCGCTGCCATGGGCCATTAAAACTCTATCCACTTTCATCTTATCTCTCCCCTTAATCCCTTAATGGTGTATATCTATAATAGGCTGCACAGGCTCCTTCCTGAGAAACCATACAGGGGCCGATCGGACGCAAGGGCGTACATCCCTTGCCAAAAAGTGCACAATCGTGAGGTGTAATTTTGCCCGTTAATACCTCTCCACAGGCACAGCCTTTAATTGGTACATCCTCTATTTCGCGAACCCCAAATTTTTTGCGAGCATCCATCTTTTCATAAGCACGTCGCAGTTCCAATCCAGTTCCAGGTATAGAACCCAGCCCTCGCCAGCGCGCCTCGGTCGCTTGGAATACTTTTTCCAGGGTTGCCTGGGCAACGAGATTGCCCTCCTTTTTCACGACCCGACGGTATTGAATCTCAACTGTGGCTTTATCCTGGTGCAGTTGCCTGAGCAGCATTACCACACCTTCTAGAATATCAACCGCTTCAAAGCCGGTAACTACGCAGGGTTTGCTATATTTTTCAGCCAGCAGGCGATATGGTTCTACTCCGGTAACTGCCGCAACGTGTCCCGGACAGATTAAACCATCTACATTTATATCGGGATCAGAAAAAATAAGTTCTAAGGCCGGGGGTACCAGCTTATGCAGAGAAAAAAGAGAAAAGTTATGGATGCCATTTTCCATGGCTTCTTCTACGGTTATCCCAACCGCAGGAGCAGTGGTCTCAAAGCCTATACCCAGGAAGACGACCTCTCTATCTGGCAAACTTTTGGCTGCTGCGAGCGCATCCAGTGGTGAATAAACCACCCGTATGTCGGCTCCCTTACTGCGCTCCTCCTGCAGGGAACTCTCGGTTCCGGGCACCCGCATCATATCCCCAAAGGTCAGCAAAGTAATACCTGAATCCCTTACCAATTCAATGACCGCGTCAATATCACCCTGGGCTGTGACGCATACCGGACAACCAGGACCGGAAAGCAGCTTGAGATTGGAAGGCACCAGGCCCCTGATGCCACTCCTGGCAATCGCCATGGTATGGGTACCACAAACCTCCATAAGTGATACTTCCATGGTCTCAGCCTGGATCTCCTGCAATAATTGCTGCATATAGCCTTTGTTATCATTCTTCATACTGGAGCAACTCCTTTAAGAGATACATGGTTTCCTCTGCCACCTGCTGATCTATTATTTCCATAGCAAATCCCGCGTGGATCAACACAAATTGCCCCAGTTCAACCTCAGGCGTTAGTTTGATGCTTATATCCGTTTGATTACCGTCCACATCCACCCTGGCTGAGCCATGTTCCATTATCTGCACCACTTTACCGGGTACACCCAGACACATTAGACATTCACCTCACTCGCAATAATCGCCTGTCCCAGTGATATTCCGCCATCACCCGGCGGAACATGCTGTTGCTGATAAACCATAAAATCATGAGAAAGTAAATTATGTATTAGCTCTAATAGTATTACCTGATTATGGAAAACCCCTCCACTTAAGACTACGCGGTTCAGACCGGTTTCATTCCGCAAATTGCATAAAGCCATTACAAACAACTTGACCAGCGTAAGGTGAAATTTCTGAGCAATTACACCTACCGTCAACCCTCTTTTAATATCGTCCAATAGCTCGTTCCACATAGGAAAAACATCCATAAGCCACATTGGCCCGTCTTTTTCCAACTGAAAACCATAACTCCCTTTTTCCCGGGGATCCGATCGGGATTCCAGTTCAATCGCCGCTTGACCCTCATAGCGGTTCACATTGCAAATTCCTAATAGGGATCCAACCGCATCAAAAAGTCGTCCACAGGATGAAGTTTGGATTTCCGGGAGACCATTTTGCCAGCGGTGCAGGATTATATCTCTTTCTTCACTGGCTAAAGCAGGCAGTAGTTGATCAGCTATGTCTACCCCCTCTTGGCCCAGAGTTGCCAGCAGATAAACAAAGGCCATACGGTAAGGCTTACGGGCAGTCAAATCACCTCCCGGCAGCGGAAGATATTTAAGATGAGCCAGGCGCGTAAACTGCCGGTAATCACCTCTCAGAATCTCGCAGCCCCAAACGGCGCCATCGGTACCCCAGCCGGTACCATCACAGATTAAACCCAAGGCCTCTCCTTCCAACCCGTTTTCAGCCATGGCAGAGGCCATATGTGCATAGTGATGCTGAATTTCGACCCTCGGTATATCTTTCTGTTCTCTCGCCCAGCGGGTGGTCTGATAGTTAGGATGCAGGTCATGTGCAATTACCTGCGGTTCTACAGCCAGCATACGTTTAAAACGTTCTACGCCCTCGTGGAATTTGCAATAATTTAGATAATGGTTCAAGTCACCCCAATGCTGACTTAAGAATGCCTCGCCCTGCCGAGTTATACAGAAGGTGCTTTTCATCTCTCCCCCCAGAGCCAATACCGATTTAGAACGAAGCGGTATGCTAATCCCCATAGGAACCAACCCTCGCGCCCTTCTAAAAATCTGAGGTGTATGTATAGCAGTAACCCGCATTACCGAATCATCACAGGAATTAAATATTTCCCGATTATGAACCAAAAAGAAATCCGCCACATCCTGTAATTTATCAATTGCCTCCTGGTTGTCCGTAATGAGCGGTTCATCACTGATGTTGGCGCTGGTCATGATTAGCAATTCCAGTTCCTTATCAAACAGGAGATAATGCAAAGGGGTATAAGGCAACATTACACCCAGGGTATTTATCCCCGGGTGTATTATTTCGCCTGATAATTGGCTGGCTTCTTTTCTTTCCATTACTACAATGGGTGCTTGCGGCGAGGTCAACCAGGTCTTTTCGGTGGCATTCATCACACAGTATTTATCTGCCACCTCCAGATCCCGGGCCATAACCGCAAATGGTTTAACATCACGCCGTTTACGTTGGCGCAGGGTACGAACCGCTTCCATGTTGGTGGCATCGGCAGCCAGGTGAAATGCTCCCAGACCTTTAACCGCAATAATATAACCCTGTCGCAATAGTTCTGCCGGGTTGCTTTTCATCACTTTGCCTTGCTTGTCCAATAGCTGGGTATGAGGACCGCAGACCGGGCAGGCGTTAGGCTGGGCATGAAAGCGCCTATAGAGAGGGTTATCATATTCTTCCTGGCAGACCGGGCACATCGGAAAAGCTGCCATGGTCGTCTTAGCCCTGTCGTATGGCAGATCCTTTATGATGGTAAAGCGAGGACCGCAATTGGTACAGTTAATAAAAGGATAGCCATAGCGGCGATCGTCCGGATTTGCTACTTCTTGCTGGCATTCCGTACATATAGCAATATCCGGAGATACCATGACCGTCTTTTCATCTTGGTCATCGCTCTCCCGTATGGTGAAATCCTTGAATCCCTGGGGTTCAATCTCCTTAATCTCACAGTTCCTAATTAGGGCCAGGGGAGGAGGATCAGCAACCAGTCTCCGGGCAAACTCCTTCAACTTCCCGTCATCGCCTTCTACTTCAATAAATACTCCGGCAGAGGAGTTCAAAACCCATCCGTTCAAACTGAACTCCCGTGCCAGGCGATAGACGTAAGGTCTAAATCCTACCCCCTGGACAATTCCCTGAACCCTTATCTGGTAACTGCTACTAATACCTGCCTGCATTTCTCACCCTGCTTCGTAACGAATTCCCAACAACAATGATAAAAATATCGTCTTTTTATGCGGACATGAGGTTTTTAATCTCTATCTGGATTAATTCGATTAAACGAGGCATTTTCTTGGACACCTCGGGGCTCAACTCCAGCCCCAAATCTACTGCGGCTGGTTCCACCCCAAAAACAATGGCCTGGGGTTGATGTCCAAGCAGGTTCACCATATGCATAGCATCGGTAAAATGCAACTGATGAAGTGAAATGCAATCATTGGCTGCTTCTTTTAATCCCAATTCTTCCAGGGGAGCCCGGTAAATCGTACCCGGCTCTCCCCCAGCTTGCATGGCATCTA
>JAQUUV010000161.1 GCA_028693695.1 Syntrophomonas sp. | reverse complement strand
ACATTTAGTATCCCGGATATGATTTTTCCCTGAGGACTCCCCTCAGTTATATTCAATCCCTCGCTCAATCCTTGAAGATAACTAACCCTCTCCGAAATATCTCGCAAAGTAAAACCCTCCTTTTCTTTTACTAAAAATGTTTTGAACATCCTTAGTATTAGCCCAAAAAGGAGGAAATAAACTTATTCAATTATTAATTTTTCGATAAATAATAGTTTCACTATGCTCTTTCCATGTATTCCCCACTGCGGGTGTCAATTCTTAATCGGTCTCCGGTATTGATGAACAGCGGAACCTGAACGCTAGCTCCGCTTTCCAGCTTAGCAGCCTTGGAAGCTCCAGTGGCCGTATCCCCTTTTACCCCAGGCTCGGTATCTACTACCAATAGTTCCACAAAATTGGGCAATTCTATCCCCATTATCTCCTCATTATACAGGAGCACCATTATAGTCATATTTTCCAATAACCACTTTACACCATCACCCATATCATTACGGCTAATTGTAATTTGTTCATAATTATCATTATCCATAAACACATAGCCATCGCCATCCATGTAAAGATACTGCATTCCTCGCTTATCGAGATGTGCTTTATGTAGTTTTTCTCCACCTCGGAAGGTTTTTTCAACTACGCCTCCCGATTTCACGTTTTTGAGTTTGGCTCTGACAAATGCAGCGCCTTTACCTGGTTTTACATGTTGGAACTCCGTTACTGCATAAACCTGTCCTTCCAGCTCCACGGTTACTCCGGTCTTGAAGTCATTTACTGAGATCATTTTATCCCTCCATCATATAATTAATAATCTTTTATCAGAATGGGTGATGATTTCGCATCCCCCTTTCTTAACAATTACCGTATCTTCTATCCGGACGCCGCCCCAGCCAGGAATATAGACTCCCGGTTCAACTGTGACCACCATACCCTCTTGTAGGATATCATCGCTCAACGGCGATAACCTAGGAATCTCATGAATCTCAAGGCCAACCCCGTGTCCCGTTCCATGCTGAAAATAAATATCCAATCCATATTTTCTAAGTACTTCTCTAACTTGCACATCAATCTCTCGGCAACTAACACCTGCATTAATTAAAGATACTCCCAATTCTTGAGCTTCCAAAACCTGCTGGTAAATATCCCTTAGCTTAGGACTTGCCTCACCTATCATTACAGTTCTAGTCATATCACCAGCATAACCCTGGTAAAAGCCCCCAAAATCCAGGGTCAGCATATCTCCCCTACTCAGAAGCCTATTACCTGGTTGTCCATGGGGTAGAGCTGCATTCTCTCCAGCAACCGCAATCGTATCAAAAGATTCCCGGCTAGAACCCCCTTCTTTTAAAAGATAGGTGATGCGATTGGCAATATGTTTTTCACTTACCCCCTCCTGTATCTCTAAGCATATCTGGCTAAATACAGAATCACCGATACGGGCGGAAGTCCTGAGCAAATCCAGTTCCAGCTCATCCTTAACTACCCGGTGCCTCTCTATAGTGTTCGCCAAGGGAACCAGTTCCGATTTCAACCTATTTGCATACTGCTGGAACTGGTCATAGCTCAGGCAGTGACTCTCCACCGCCAGCCTATTATATTTATCGCAAATACTAGCCAAGCTGTCAAGTCTGCCTACATGCTCCTGCATAAGTTCCCAATCCGGGCATTCCCGCTTCGCCTGTTCGATATACCTGCTATCGGTAAGAATATACTGTCCATCTGAGCTTATCACCAGCTTGGCATCGCTGCCTCCACTAAAAGCTGACAGGTACCGAATATTCTCCGGTTTGGTTACCATGAATACATCCAGCCGGTTTTCTTTCATAAATTGCCGCATCTTCTTAATTCGTTCTTTTATTCCTATTCACCCACCTTTTCATTTAAGTGTAACCAGGGACGGGTAACAAGGGGACGGTTCTCCTGTTACGCTTGATTTCAATTTGTTTAGCGTAACAGGAGAACCGTCCCCTTGTTACCCCACTTGTTACCCTTTAGCAAGCAACTGACAAGCAGCATAAAGAGCCATCTTGTAGCCCACCGGGCCAAAACCAAATATACCTCCAGCAGCCAAGGGAGAAATGAGCGATTGGCTGCGAAAACTCTCCCGCGCATAGATATTGGAAAGATGTACCTCAATGACCGGAATCCGAACCGTTTTCAGAGCATCATAGATGGCAATGCTGTAATGGGTGAATGCTCCCGGATTGATCACAATGCAATCCGTGTTCTGATAGGCCTGCTGGATTCTATCCACCAGTTCGCCTTCATGATTCGACTGGAAGAATTCCACAGCGATACCCTCACTTTCAGCCATGGAGCGTAACCCGGCATTAATGTCCTCCAGAGTCTGATCTCCGTAAAACTCTTTCTCTCTGATGCCTAGCATATTCAAATTAGGTCCGTTTATAAAAAGTACCTGGTGCATAGAAATTCTCCTCCTTACTATTGTCCACCGACGCTAATACTTTGTAGCCTTACAGTAGCGGCAGCCATGCCCCCGTAAAAACGCAAATCACTACCTACCGCTTCAATATTCATCAGTAGCTTTAGCAAGTTGCCGGCAATGGTTACCCCGCGAACTGGATAGGTCAGTCGTCCCTGCTCAATCATAATTCCGGCAGCTCCCACAGAAAAATCACCCGAGATGGGGTTGGCAGTATGCATGCCCATTACATCGGTAACATAGAAACCGTTTTCTATATCTGCAATCAAGCTTTCGGAATTTTGCTCACCTGGACTAAGCATGAAATTAGTAGTGCCAACTCCGGGCAGGCTTCTAAATGAACCCCGAATCCCATTACCACTAGACTTCCGACCTGCCTTCAGACCGGAATAAGTATCGTAGAGAAATCCTTTGAGCTCTCCGTTTTCTATAATCATATTTTTCTGAGCAGGAACCCCTTCACCATCAAAAGGAAAACTGGCAATCCCTGCTTCATAGCTCGCATCATCCACCAAGGTAAAGACCTGGGAAGCCACAAGCTGCCCCGCCTTACCAACTAACATGGATTTACCCTTTTGCACTGCATCAGCTTGTACGGATGACGATAAGAGGCTCATAAACCTAGTTACCACATAAGGCTCCATAATACACGGCATCTGGGCAGAAGAAATGGTTCTACCCTGAAGGCTGCGAACCGCCTTCATAGCTGCCTCCTCTCCTACCATCCGAGGAGTCAGGTTTTCTATCTTCTTCTTAACCATAACGGAAAAGCCATTTTGGGCATCGCCATCCTCCTGGGCCACCAGGGATATATGCAGTCCACAGTAACTTCCCTGACCAAATGCATATAGACCCCGACTATTCATCACTAAGGATGAAAAAACGGTATCTTCATAACCTGCTCTTTCTACCAGCTCAATTCTATTGTCAAAAGCCCGAGCTGCTCTTTCGACTTCCCGTGCCATCTCAATTTTATCTTCCAGCGTTGCGGTGTCAATCCCGGCATCAAAAGTCTGCATAACAGGATAAACCTGGCCCCCTTCGGGAAAGCGGTTAAATTCATCAGCAGCGGTATAGGCGGATATGCTTACTGCATCCCTAACGACTTCCTCTATTGCACCGGGAGAAAGGTCACTGCTATAGGCAAATCCCATCCTTCCCTGATTGAAAACCCGCAAACCCAGTCCCATTTGATCCGCTTCTTTGAGAGTCTCTACCTGGCCCCCGCTTAGTTCTATACTTAATTCCCGGTCATAAAGCAGAAATGCCTCGCCTTCCATACCTTTTTTACGAACTTCATTTAAAGCCTGCTGACCAGCAATTCTTAAAGTTTCTTCCATACATAACGCCTACTTTCTTCTGATTCGCTTGATCCCCGGTCCCTCACCTATAAAGGTTCCTCCTACCGTGAGTTCTTTAATGCGAATGGTAGGCTGTGCATCCGCTACCGCTACTCCCTGACCATCCTTGCCACAAACGCCTATCGCAAAGCCCAGATCTTGCCCCACCCGGTCAATATCAATTAAGGCCCTAGGGCCGTTACCTGTAAGGGTAGCTCCCCTCACTGGATACTTTATCTCCCCGTCCTGAATAATATATCCTTCCTGAACATCAAAGACAAAGTCCCCATTAGTAGTATTTACCTGTCCCCCACCCATCTTCTTAACCAGCAAACCCCGGGAAGTACTTTTAATTATCTCATCCGGATCATCTGGTCCTGGGGCGATAAAGGTGTTACTCATGCGCGGGATGGGTTTATCCTGATAGGACTCCCTGCGCCCATTGCCACTTGACTGTGTGCCATCTTTGCTGGCGGTCAAACGGTCATAAAGGTAACCGTGCAAAACACCTTTCTCAATCAAAACCGTACGACGGGCAGGAGAACCTTCGTCATCCCAGCGGAAACTGCCGTATTTACCAGGTAGGGTAGCATCATCAATTACGGTAACCTCTTCCATAGCTACCTGCTCATTCAGCTTATTGGCATATACCGAAAGCCCCTTTTGCACCAGATCAGCTTCGAGTCCGTGCCCACAGGCTTCGTGAATCATAGTGCCTCCTGCATCAGCATGCATGACCACAGGCATTCTACCTGTAGGCGCTGGGCGAGCTGAAAGCATAGCAATCGCTCTTGAAGCAGCCCGACTGGCCATCTCTTCCACAGATACTTCCTCCAACAATTCCCAACCCGAGACTGCTCCAGCCACTTCGTACCCGGTTTGAATCTGTCCATCCCTTATAGCTATAGCATTGACCACCAGACGTACCCGTGCCATTTCGTCCTCTACCAGTTCCCCTTCAGAATTTGCAATCTGTACCTGTTTGTGCATATCACCTACTGCTACCGTAACCTGACGAATTTCCGCATCCATATTGCGGGCTACGTGATTGGCAGCCAGAACCTGTTCAATCTTTTCAGCAAAATCCACCTGTTCAGGAAGCCGTCGGAATTGCATCTCAAACTCCGGCTCCTGGAGAGATAATTTTATTGTCCTTACTCCTGTCCTTACCTTTGAACCATTGGCATGATTAGCCACCGTGGCAGCTTTCAACAAACCCTCAGCAGTCAAGTCATTAGTATATACATAGGCAGTTTTGCCGTCTTTGACCACCCTAATACCTGCTCCTTTTTCCCGGCCGCTATTTATCTTTTCTATCTTATCATCCTCGCAGAAAACGTTGCTGGTGCGCTTCTCTTCCACATAAACCTCAGCAAAATCGCCGC
>JAQUUV010000160.1 GCA_028693695.1 Syntrophomonas sp. | reverse complement strand
TGGGGCAAAAGGCCGGGGCGGGTTCAATTGTGCCTATAACAGGTTTCGCGAACGCCATTGTGGCTTCGGCCATGGAGTTTAAAAGGGAAGGTTACATATTCGGCGTTGGCGCCAGGATATTCAGTATCGCCGGGCCTACTCTAGTCTTCGGCTTTGTTGCCTCTGTGTTGATCGGTTTGATCAAATTATTAGCGATTCGCTAAATGGCATGTAAGGTAGGGGTAAAATGGTTGCAATAAAGAAAAAGGGCTTACAAACATTAATATTTACAGAGCCTCCGTATATCGCCTCCTGGGCCTCCATGGTGGGTCCTAAAGAGGGCGAAGGTCCTTGGGCTAAGGACTTTGATTGGATAATGGATGATTACTTATTTGAAGAAGTGAGCTGGGAAAAGGCTGAAAGTAAAATGCTTCGGGAGACCGTAAAACTAGCTCTTAATAGACAGAAATTGGAACCGAAGGATGCGGAGTTGCTGTTGGCCGGTGATCTCTTAAATCAGATCATATCTTCCAGCTATGCAGCCCGGGAAGTAAGTATTCCCTTTTTAGGTCTTTATGGGGCTTGCTCCACGATGGCCGAGTCTTTGTTGCTTGGATCTATGCTGATTGATGGGGGATTTTTTGAACGGGTGGTTACGGCTGCTTCCAGTCATCACTATACTGCGGAGCGTCAATTTCGCTTTCCCACTGAACAGGGAGTGCAGAAAGTGCCCAGTTCGCAGTGGACGGCCACTGCCGCAGGAGCCCTGGTTCTGCAAAAAGCCGGGGCAGGACCACGAGTAACGTGTGCAACGGTAGGAAAGGTAGTAGATATGGGGCAAACCGATGTGGCTAATATGGGTGCGGCAATGGCTCCAGCTGCTGCGGATACGATAAAAACCCATTTTCAGGATACCGGTAAGGTGTCAGATTACTACGACTTGATTGTTACCGGTGATTTAGGTGCAGTAGGAATGGCTCTAGCAGGGGAATTGTTTATTAAAGAAGGTCTGGTTCCCAGTCCAAATTACAGCGATTGTGGGGTACTGCTCTATGATGGCCTGCAGGGAGTTGATTCGGGAGGCAGTGGTTGTGGCTGTTCTGGTTGCATGCTGGCTGGTCCGTTACTTCGTAAAATGAAGAATGGGGAAATAAATCGACTTTTATTTGTGGCTACTGGAGCATTGATGAGCCCCACCAGTTCGTTTCAAGGGGAAAGTATTCCCGGAATTGCTCATGCGGTAGCCATTGAGAATATTTGATCCTAAGGGAGGATAAATGATTTATGTCGTTAATAATGGCTTTCCTAATTGGTGGTTGCCTTTGTGTGATCGGTCAATTGGTTATGGATTTAACCAAACCCGGTATAACTCCAGGGCATATACTGGTAGGGTATATTACCATTGGTACTTTTCTAAGTGCTGTGGGTCTATACCAACCTCTGATAGATCTGGGAGGGGCTGGTGCTACCATACCACTGAGCGGTTTTGGGCATAGCTTAGCTCAGGGAGCTATAGCAGGTGTACAGGAAAAAGGAATACTGGGTGCTTTTACAGGAGGAGTTTCAGCCACTGCAGGAGGGATCACCGCGGCCATCGTCTTTGGGTATTTAGCTGCGGTGCTGTTCAATCCCAAAGACTAGAGACTGAGGCAATTAAGAATTAAGAATAATAAATCTAAGGGTGGGTGTTGGCAAAATGAGGGTGGGAATACCTAGGGGGCTTTTCTATCATTACTATTATCCACTGTGGAAGACTTTTTTTCAGGATCTGGGCGCGGAAGTAGTCACGTCCGCTTCTACGAACCGGCGAACGGTAGAAAGAGGCATCGAATCTGCTGTTGATGAAGCATGTTTTCCCATAAAAGTATATTACGGACACGTCCGGGAACTTTGCCATCAGGAGCTTGATTACATATTTATTCCCCGCCTGGTGAGTGTTGAGCCTAAATCATATATCTGTCCTAAGTTTATGGGTTTACCGGACATGATAAAGTCAGGTCTGCATGAGCTGCCTGCGGTTATTGATATTACTGTTGATGTAAGTAAAACCGATCGCCTTTTAAAGAGGGACATTATTAGGGTGGGTAAAATATTTACTAATAACAAAAATCATATTAAGCAGGCATATCAGCATGGTCAATATGAGTTGCATAAATGCAGAGAACTTTGCCAGGGGGACTATAACATTTCTGAGGCAATACGGCTATGGGAAGGGGAGCAGTTGGATATGCCACCTAACTATGATTTGAACATCGGTGTTTTAGGACATGGCTATGCCCTGTATGATCATACTATTAGCATGAACCTGATAGATCGCCTGCGTAAAATGGGATGCCGGGTGCATGTAGTGGAGACCCTCGATCGAGAAGCTATAGAACAGAAAGCCGCGGAGATACCGAAGAGAGTATTTTGGACATTGGGGAGGAAGAACGTAGGCAGCGCTCTTTATATGGAAGAGCGGAAGGAAATAGATGGCATTATATATCTGGCTTGTTTCGGTTGTGGGCCCGATTCCATGATTGGAGAAGTCATAGAGTGTAAATTAAAGGCCAAACCTTTTATGATGATAACCATTGATGAGCATACGGGAGAAGCCGGGATGGTTACCAGGCTGGAAGCATTTTGTGACATGTTGCGCAGAAGAAAGGCGGTTTCAGATGAAGGTTACATTTCCGCACATGGGTAATATGCATATTGCCATAAAAGCATTAATGGCAGGGCTTAAACTGGAAGTTGTACCCCCTCCCTCGATCAGTAAACGTACTTTCGAACTAGGAATAAAAAATTCTCCTGAATTTGCCTGTATGCCCCTTAAGCTAAATCTGGGTAATTTTATAGAAGCACTGGAGAATGGAGCGGATACCATTGTGATGGCAGGGGGATGGGGGCCTTGCCGCTTTGGCTATTATGCACAGGTGGAAAGAGACATATTGGAGGGCCTGGGATACCAATTCCAAATGATAGTACTTGAAGCTCCGGATTCCAAGGCATATGACCTTATCCAACAGATAAAAGCTCTGGGGGAAAACGTATCCTTTTGGGAAGCCGTTAAAGCCATTAAATACGGTTGGAGCAAATTGAACGCCCTGGAAGTATTAGAGAGACAGTTTGATTATTATTTACCCCGGGCCAGAGATAAAGACCGGGTAGAAATGATCTACGATGGTGCTGTGGTGAATATTGATAGGGCTGGAAGTAAAACTGAAGCTGATGAAGCTGCTGGGCAGGCCATAAAAAAGATGGGTATGGTAGATTTGAAGGCGGGCCTACCCCTCAAGATAGGAATTGTAGGAGAAATCTATACCATGTTTGAACCAGCTGCTAATTACGATATCTATCGCCTCTTGGGAAGAATGGATGTGCAGGTCAGCCGGTCTGCATATTTAACGGAATGGCTTAACGACCACATTATGGGGGGGTATGTTAAAAAGTCCAACCGAAAAAACTTGATTGCCTGTGCCAAGCCCTACTTAAATTATGAGGTAGGTGGACATGGCCTGGAAACTGTGGGGAATACTGTTCATTTTGCCCGCAGGCAGCATGATGGGATTATTCAGATTGGCCCTCTTACCTGTATGCCAGAAATAGTGGCCCAGTCCATTATTCCTAGTATAAGTGAAAAAGAAGGAGTTCCATGTATGACGCTGTGGTTTGATGAACTTTCCGGAACCGCCGGGCTTAGTACCCGACTGGAGGCTTTTGTGGATATGGTACACAGGAAAAAAGTGCCGGCTGACAACCATATAAAGGAGGCATAAGTGGTGGACTGTTACCTGGGAGTAGATATAGGCTCGGTAAGTACTAATCTGGTATTAATAGACAATGGATGTCATTTGATTGAGAAGATTTATCTGCGTACTCAGGGGAATCCTGTTAAAGCGGTCATAGAAGGATTTGCATCGTTAGTGGAGAGTGTGTCAAAAGAGGGTATCACTATAAAAGGTGTGGGAACTACTGGCAGCGGTCGTTATTTATCGTCAGTGTTACTTGGAGCAGATGTGATTAAGAATGAAATTACCGCTCATGCAGTGGCAGCTGCCCATTTATATCCAGATGTTAAGACCATTATTGAAATAGGTGGTCAGGATTCAAAGATCATAATGCTGAGGAACGGGATTGTCAATGATTTTGCCATGAATACAGTTTGTGCTGCGGGCACGGGGTCATTTCTGGATCAGCAAGCCTCACGATTGAACATAAACATACAGGATTTTGGGGAAAGGGCGGCTCTATCTAAACAGGCGGTAAGGATTGCTGGACGGTGTGGAGTTTTTGCGGAATCAGATATGATTCACAAACAGCAAATGGGTTATCCGATGGAAGATATTATTATGGGTTTGTGTGAAGCCTTGGTCAGGAACTATTTGAACAATGTTGGCAAAGGAAAGAAGATAGAGGGGCCGGTCGTTTTCCAGGGAGGAGTGGCCGCTAATGCTGGATTGAGAAGGGCCTTTGAAAAGGTACTGGGTATGCCCATAAAGGTTCCCCAGCATTATGATGTAATGGGGGCAATTGGCGCTGGTATCTTGGCTATGGAAAAGATACAGCGAAGTAGGATTAACACTCAATTCCGGGGGGGCACCTTTATTTTGGAAGGTGATTTTAAAACCAGCAGCCATGAATGCCAAGGCTGCCCCAATATATGCGAAGTAGTATGTATTAAACGTGACCGGGAGGTGCTGGCCTACTGGGGTGACCGATGTAAAAAATGGGAAAGCAGCTTAAATGAGAAAACGAGCATTGGTTTGCAGGTGGTCTAATGAGGGTAACAAGGGGACGGTTCTCCTGTTACACCCTCGCTTCAGTTAATTCTGGCGTAACAGGAGAACCGTCCCCTTGTTACCCTCTTGTTAGCAACGAATGCCTGTGATAAAATCATCCTGTATATTATCTTTATTAGATGAGAGGAGAGAGTATTTGAGATGAGCAGAGAAGAGTTTACTAAGTTTATTTTGCCGGAGGATAAAATCCCCAAGTTTTGGTATAACGTGCAGGCGGACATGCCTACTCCTTTATCACCAGGGCTCCATCCTGGAACCAAACAGCCCCTGGGGCCGGCCGATCTGGCACCTTTGTTTGCTATGGGACTCATTGAGCAGGAAGTTTCCACTGAGAGGTATATTGAGATTCCTCCGGAAGTAAGGGAATTGTACAAGAAGTGGAGGCCATCTCCCTTGTGTAGAGCCCGTGGGTTGGAGAAGGCTTTGGATACACCCTGTCGCATCTATTATAAATATGAAGGCGTTAGCCCGGT
>JAQUUV010000010.1:1702-25591 GCA_028693695.1 Syntrophomonas sp. | reverse complement strand
AGGCAATCTTTTTTTCATGCAGGGCTTCATTTACCCTGATAATATCATCAATATCGCCCCGCTCAATGATCTCATTTAAGGCGGCCAAATGCGGAGTTTGCAGCATCTCTGCCCAATCCTTGGCTTCCTGGTGAATCGTGGTCAGCTTCTTCTGCTCATGGTACGGCTGTAAAAGGTCAATATCATCCTTTTCAGGAGTTCGCAGAACCATACCGGGAGGGTAATTAAGCAACTTGAATTTTTCCAGCATGCCAGTACGATAAACCATATAGCCATAAAAATATTCCTTAAAACCATCCAGTTCATATATGTGAACGTTCACCTTATCTCGGTACTCAAGGAGTTTCACCTTGTCACCCTGCCCTTGACCGGCAAATATCCGGCAGGCTTCATCCCTATTTATAAGGTATCTGTGAATGGGTAAATCACGGCCTACAATTTCCTGCATCCGCTCCTGAATCTGTTGAATTTCTTCATCCGTGCTGGCTTCATCCAGGAATTCGCAGAACAGCCCATTAGACAAAGTATGCTTTATCATCAAGGTTCGTAGGGGAAAAAGATCCCGGCAGGCCTTGATTAGTAAAAATGCCGCACTCCGCCGGTAAATCCTCAAGCCCATCTCGGTAGAAATATCCACCAATTCAACTTCGCAATCACTTTCCAGCCTAAAATGCAAATCCCGCAAGGTGTTAGAAATAATTCCAGCCACGATTGGGTACGGCCATTTTTCCTGAATGCAAGCGCATAAATCTCCCAGCAATATTCCAGGAGCAACCTGATAAGACCCTACACCTTTTATATTAACCTCAATGGTAGGAGTATTAGCATTTGAAATAATCATAAAATATTTCTCCCCTCTTTCATTAGAGACTGTCAAGGAATAAACTGAGCATAATACGCCGAAGATTTTTCGCGCTAGACAAGGCGTCAAAGCGCGGTAATACCGGACGACAACATTATTAGCACCCGTAAGGGTGCACCAGTAGTACCCGAAGGGTGGAAGCTTTGATAACGAAGTATAGCGTGAAAAACACCGGCGTAAATGACCAGTTTATTTTTTGATAGTCTCTTTATATTATTATATACTATTCGCTCCTCAAGAATCAGCGACTAAAGAGGTATGCTTAATAGCAAGATTTCACTATGCCATGATTCTACAATAAAGAAAGCAGACAAGAGAACTATCCCCTTGCCTGCCCCGATTTTTCAACCCTCTATAATTCAGTTACCTGAGACTGGCCTTGATTGTAGCCTTTAAGCCATCTCGGATTTTGTCCATACGACTGTTGACCTCATTTTCGGTGAGGGTTCTCTCATTGGATTGAAATGTTAACCTAAATGCTATGCTCTTACATCCGGCTGGAACCTGTTCCCCTGAATAGATATCAAATATCACCGTGTTTTGCAACAGGTCTCCGCCCCATTCTCGGATGATCTCTATGGCCTCAAAAGCCTTTACCTGTTCATCTACGACAATAGCTAGATCTCTTTCTACTGCTGGATAGCGGGTAATCTGTTCCATCATTACCCTCTGATGGGATAATTCGAATAAGGTATCAACGTCCAACTCAAACGCGCAGGCACGAGGTTTTATATCAAAATTCTGCCTGACCAAAGGATGTATCTCTCCAATTACCCCCAGGACTTTGCCGCTGCTCATAACAACTGCAGACCGACCCGGATGATAACACGAATCATTAGCTTCCATCCACGTTAGCTGATTAATGCCCAGCGATCGCATTAGGTTTTCCAATACCCCTTTGAGGTAATAGAAATCCATATCTATTTCTTGCTTCAGCCAATTCATTTCTAGCTTACCGGCTACAACCGCTCCCAGTTTTAGCACTTCAATCGGCAGCCCTTCTCCTTGAGGATAGAATACTGATCCCATTTCAAAGAATGCCAGGTTGCTGTTTTTCCGGGCCAGGTTGCGGCCCACCGTGTCCAAAATACCGGGCAAGAGGAGGGTACGCATGACGCTCTGTTCTTCAGATAAAGGGTTGGCAACTCTGACTATATCTCGCAAACTGCTTTCCCCGGGAAGCAAGAGCATATCAAAATAGCGCGGGGTGATAAAGCTATAGTTGATAATCTCATAGCAGGTGCCGGTCATAAGCTGTTTTAGACGATCTTTAAATTTTTGGTACTCAGTAAGCCCCCCCTGGGTAGTATCCCCACAGGGTAAGGTAGCAGGTATCTGCTCATAGCCGTGCAGGCGTGCAACTTCCTCAATCAGGTCTACTTCCATTTCAATATCCGGCCGGTAGGAAGGAATCGTTACCAGAAGATTACCCTCCTCTTCATGCCATTCGAATTTCAGCTTCTCAATGTAATCTGTGATTTGAGCAGCATCGATGCTTGTACCCAGAAGATAGTTAACCCGCTCCGGCCGTAAAACTACTTGCGCCAAAGGTTTCGGATCTGGATAAGAGTCACATATTCCTGCCACCACTTCTCCTTCACCCAGTTCTTGCATCAAAGCTGCCGCTCGATTGACAGCATAGATAAGTCCATTAATATCTGAACCCTTCTCAAAACGTATAGAAGAATCGCTCCTTAATGCCAATTTCTTCGAAGTCTTGCGGATGCTGGTATTCTTAAAGCAAGCGGATTCTAATAGAACATTAACGGTTTGATCCGTAATTTCCGTATTTTGCCCACCCATGGTACCCGCTATGGCAACCGGCCTGCCATTGTCGGTGATGAGCAGCATATCAGCTTCCAATTCACGTTCCACATCATCTAAAGTGGTTATTTTTTCGCCTGCTTGGGCTCTGCGTACCACAATCTTTTTAGCTTCTCCCAGCAGGTCGTAGTCAAAGGCATGCAGGGGCTGGTTGGTTTCCATCATCACAAAATTAGTGACATCTACGATGTTATTAATGGGGTTTATGCCGCAGCTAAGCAACTTGTTCTGCATCCACTCAGGTGATGGTTTGACCGTAATATTTTTTATCATACGAGCTGTATAGCGTGGACACAGGTCAGGATCAGCGATTTCAACCGAGATATAGTCATGGATGTCTTCCTGGTTTTCCTGCATCTCTATTTTGGGTATAGAAATCCCAGTACCATTTAAAGCAGCAATCTCACGGGCCAGATTTATTACTCCCAGGCAATCGCCCCGGTTGGGGGTTAGATCCAGCTCTAAAAGACTATCATCTGCACTCTTCTCTACTCCATCAATGGCAATCCCAGCCATCGTCAGGCGATGTGCCACTTCTTCCGGGGTCCAGGTAAAATTCACATAGTCTTTCAACCAATTTATCGAAACTCCCATGTTGTCACCTCCTAAAATTGTGTAAGGAATCTTTTATCATTATCAAAAAATAGCCGTAAATCGTTAATGCCGTATTTCAGCATGGCGATTCTTTCTATGCCCATTCCAAAGGCAAAGCCAGTTACTTTCTCCGGATCATAGCCTCCATATTGCAGCACCCGCGGGTTTACCATACCAGCACCTAGTATCTCCAGCCAGCCAGTATGAGAACATACCCGACAACCCTGGCCCTTGCAGTGTACACAGGAAATGTCCATTTCCGCGCTGGGTTCCGTAAACGGGAAAAAGCTAGGCCTATAACGCACCCGAACCTCCTCGCCAAATATCTTCTGGGCAAATAGCATCAAAGTCCCTTTGAGGTTGGCAAATGTTATTCTTTCATCTATCAAAAGGCCTTCCACCTGGTTAAACATGGGCGAATGGGTGGCATCATCGTCCTTGCGGTATACCTTGCCGGGAACAATAATTTTCACTGGGATTTGGGGAGCTAATTTCTCCATCGTCCTAACTTGTACTGGCGAAGTATGGGTTCTTAACAGCATTTCTTCGCTTATGTAGAAGGTATCCTGCATATCACGAGCTGGATGATCGCGGGGTACATTCAGAGCTTCAAAATTATAATAATCACTCTCAATCTCCGGTCCCTCGGCTACGCTAAAGCCCATGCCAATAAATATATCTTTAATCTCTTCGGTAACCATACTGATAGGATGCTTCCTCCCCACCTGCAAGGGCAAACCAGGCAAGCTAATGTCTATCCTCTCATTCCTAAGTTTCATGTCCAATTCTTTGGTCTTAAGCTCAGCTGTCTTGCTGTCAATCAGGTTTTCGAGGGTGTTCTTTATGTCGTTTGCGACCTTGCCAGCTTCCGCCCGTTCCTCTCCGATTAGGTCTTTAAGCCCTCTCAGGAGCATGGTAATTTCGCCTTTGCGGCCCAAGGTTTTAACCTTAAGCTCATTTAAAGAATCAAAATCGCTTACCTCTCCTATCTTTTCTATTGCAAGGAGCTTTATCTGTTTTAACCTATCTATCATATTCCGACCTCCTCTTTTCATTTGAATAGATACGAAAATAGACACCCAGAAAATAAAATAGCCTTCATCCCCCAAGGGACGAAAGCGCTGTTCCGTGGTACCACCCTAATTAACTGGATCAAAATATCCAATTCTCTTAATGCCAATAACGGCGGCAACCGTTAGGATCTACTGCTATTTCAATCCTCTGCTCACAGGTGAATTTACCTGCTTTCCCCTTAGTCGTACTTTCAGTCTACGATACGACCTCCCTGGAAGCTTGCCAGCAGGCTACTTGTCCTGATCATTACATTTCTTGATATTATTGTATTTTAAGCTGTTTATATAAAAGGTAATAAATAATGCAACCGGAACTCTCGAAAAGATGCCATAGGCTTTCGGCTTGATCATGCATAATTGGTTCACCCTCCGATTTAATTCAGACGAATTAAACTTCATACCAACAACATACCCCTAGTTCTAAGCCAACCTGGTTCTCTCGTCACTCTGTCTTGCTACTTCTGCAACAATTATAGCACATGCCGCAGCCACATTCAAAGAATCAACCTGGGGATTCATTGGAATTTTTATGAACCGATCACACCTTCTTTTTAATTCAACGCTTGCTCCTATGGCCTCACTCCCGATAATAATTATTGATTGATCAGGATATTTTAGCGAGTAATAATTATTTTCCGCATTTAAGTCGGTACATATAAATGCGTACCCTTGCTCATGTAAAGTATCGAGCTGGATGTCGGGAATATCACGAAATACTGGTATATTAAGCAGCGCTCCCATAGTTGATCTAACTACTTTGGGGCTGAAAGGGTCTGCACATCCCTTGGTCATTAATACCCCTTCCACTCCGAGTGCCCAACAGGTTCTAAATATGCTGCCCATATTGCCTGGATCTGAAACCTGATCTAGTAAGATCAACAAACCAGCTTTATTCACAACATCTAACCACGACCATACCGGCGTTTTCATAATAGCAGCGATTCCCTGAGGAGTTTCAGTACAGCAAATATGGCGCATGAGCTGAGCACTTACCATATAAGCTTCTGGGATTAAATCGACAAATTCCTGATACTCCTCTACTAGGCTTTCATCCACAAATATGGATTCCAGCAATTCAGGTTTCTGAAGAGCCTCTGCCACTGCCCGCTTACCTTCCACCAGGAACATTTTTTCCTCATCCCGATGCTTTTTTTGTTTTAAACTAGCAGCCAGTTTTATGTACTTATTGTCCTGAGAAGTAATTTGCTTCATTAAGAATCACTCTCCTACAATATAGGCGTGTTATGGGGACGGTCCTTTTGACACGCCCAATAGGAACCAGCGAGGCGTGTCAAAAGGACCGTCCCCATAACACGCTCTTATATAAAAGAAGTATGGCTGTACAGCCATACTTCTTTTAATAAACTTCTTTTAGTAATAGAAACTATACCGTTTTTTTGGCTACATCAGCCAATTCAGAAAAGCCCTGGGGATCAGTTATCGCCAGATCCGCTAGAACCTTGCGATCTACTTCTACCCCTGCTATCTTTAGGCCATGTATCATCCGGCTATAAGTAGTGCCGTTGTTACGAGCGGCAGCGTTGATACGTGCAATCCACAATTGGCGAAATTCCCTTTTCTTCAGCTTTCTATGGGCATAGGCGTAGGCCCCTGATTTCATAACCTGTTGATTGGCTACGCGGTATAGTTTGGATTTACTACCCACATATCCTTTGGCTAACTTTAATATCTTTTTATGTCTTCTGTGAGTTGTAACCCCACGTTTAATTCTTGGCATAAATAAGTCCTCCCTCTATCTATTTGTAAGGAATCATTTTGGAGACATTTTTCTGTTCTACTGAGCTTACTAAGGTGGATTTGCGCAATCCTCTTTTTCTCTTAGGACTCTTATCACCCAGGATATGGCTAGCGAAGGCCTTGGCTCTCTTTATCAGGCCATTGCCAGTTTTATTAAATCTTTTAGCCGCGCCGCGGTGAGTTTTCATTTTTGGCATGGATTAATCCTCCTTCGAAATGTTTTCTATTTTAGGAACCAGTATCATTACCATATTGCGACCTTCTACTTTAGGCTGTTTTTCAACTGCAGAAATATCCGATAGCTCCTTGGCTAATTGAATACACAGCTTTTCCCCCAGTTCCGGATGGGTGATTTGTCTGCCTCTAAACATAATGGAAAATTTAAGCTTGTCTCCGGCAGCTAAAAACTTCCGGGCGTTCTTGGCCTTCACCTGGAAATCATGTTCTTCAATGTTAGGCCTCATTTTCACTTCTTTGATAGAAATTATCTTTTGCTTCTTACGGGATTCCTTTTCCCTTTTACTCTGCTCAAACTTAAACTTGCCATAGTTCATCAAACGGCATACTGGCGGTTTGGCGGATGGAGCTACTTCTACCAAGTCAACCATTTTTTCTTCGGCCATTGTCAAGGCTTCATTAATAGGTACTATACCCAGTTGTTCGCCATCTTCACTGACCAACCTAACCTCTTTGACCCGGATATCCTCATTAACTCTCCAATCTTTGCTGATAAGAATTTCACCTCCTGAAAATATAAAAAGCGGGTTACAAAAACCCGCTTCAAACACAATAACAGACTATTCGCTTATGTAGCTTTAATTTATAACATAAGCAATATTCATATCTGTTTACTGATGACCTTACGAACCTTGGTTGTAAGGTGAGAAGCAAGGCTCCTGCTTTACAATGTCTAAAAAATTATAACATACCCTTAATAAAAACGCAATCTCTGCCAATTATTTAATCATTTTATTGGCAATCTCAGTTTTAATCATAGCGATAAATTCATCCAGTCCCTGGGCACCCAAATCGCCTTCTTTGCGATGGCGTACGGCTACAGCGTTAGCTTCTATTTCTTTATCACCTATAACTAAAAGATAAGGTATTTTTTGCAGTTGCCCTTCCCTTATCTTATAGCCAATTTTTTCACTGCGTTTATCCACTTCAACTCTAATGCCTTCATCTCTTAACCTGGCAATTATTGTTTCAGTGTAATCATGCTGTCTTTCCGTAATGGGCAGCACCCGTACCTGAACTGGAGCCAGCCAAGTCGGAAAGGCACCTGCAAAGTGCTCAATAAGTATCCCTATAAATCTTTCCATGCTGCCATAAATAACCCTGTGAATCATAACTGGACGATGCTTTTCTCCATCCTCGCCAATATAGGTCAAGTCAAATTTTTCAGGCATTTGAAAGTCCAGTTGGATAGTTCCGCACTGCCAGGTTCGATCTAACGAGTCCTGTAGGTGAAAATCAATTTTGGGGCCATAGAAGGCTCCATCGCCTTCATTAATTTTGTAGGGCATAGATTTTTCTTCCAGAGCCTGTTTTAATGCATCAGTAGCCATATCCCAGACTTCCTGGGAACCCATGGAATTTTCAGGCCGGGTGGATAGTTCTACATGATAGCTGAAGCCAAACTGTTTGTAGAAAAGATCAATCAGGTTCATGACGCCATTTATTTCATCAATAATCTGCTCGGGAAGCATAAAGATGTGGGCATCATCCTGAGTAAAGGCACGTACTCGCATAAGCCCATGCAAAACTCCAGACATCTCATGCCGATGCACCAAACCCATTTCGCCGGTTCTAATAGGCAGCTCCCGGTAGCTATGCAAGTTCTGCTTGTAAACCATAATTCCACCAGGGCAATTCATAGGTTTGACTGCATAGTCCTCTTCATCTATTTTAGTAAAATACATATTATCTTTGTAGTGATCCCAATGGCCGGAACGATGCCAAAGTTCCGTGTTTAGTATGATAGGGGTGCGAATCTCCTGATAACCTGCCTTCTGATGTTGATCACGCCAGTATTGTTCCAACTCGTTTCTCAAGACCATCCCTTTAGGCAGGAAAAAGGGGAATCCCGGCCCTTCATCCAAAAGCACAAACAAGCCTAATTCTTTGCCTAATTTGCGGTGATCACGTTTTTTAGCCTCTTCTAATTTGTTGAGATAATCGTCCAGCATGGCCTGTTTGGGAAATGAGGTGGCATATATGCGCTGCAGCATTTTATTGTTTTCGCTGCCCCGCCAATATGCTCCGGCCAGACTCATAATCTTAACCGCCTTAAGTTTACCTGTGGAAGAAACGTGCGGACCTTTGCAGAGATCTACAAATTCCCCCTGCTGGTAAAGGCCAATCACCGCATCTTCCGGTAAATCCTGAATTAATTCTACTTTGTAGTCTTCATGTCTATCAGCGAAAAACTGAAGAGCCTCTTCCCGTGACAGCTCTTGACGCACAAAGGGGTAGTCACTCTTAATGATGCTTTCCATTTCTTTTTCAATCAGTATAAAATCTTCGGGGGTAAAAGTGTGTTCAGTATCAAAATCATAATAAAATCCTTTGTCGATCGCAGGACCAATTGCAAACTTGGTCTTCGGCCAGAGCCTTTTCACCGCCTGAGCCATAATATGAGACGATGAATGCCGATATACTATGCGTGCTCGTTCATCTTCAAAATTGAGTATATCTAATTCGCCATCCTCCTGAACCGTAGCATTCAAATCGGTAACCTGACCATTAAATACAGCTGCCACCGCAAATTTCGCCATTTTAGGGCTGATGCTTTCGGCAACCTGCAACAGGCTAATCCCTTCCGGGTATTCCCGCTGGCTTCCATCCTTTAGTCTTATGTAAATCATGTTTACACCTCCTGAAAATTACGCCTATTTACCTGTTAAAAACCATATTATAGCCACCTGTAGATTTCAATATGAAAGACCATAACGCCGTATAATCACCTTATCCATTACTATCTAAAAAGAATATCAGATTTTGTATCTTACCGCAAATTAAAAGGCTGCGATCCACGTCCCAGCCTATTACAAATTCTCAGATACTATTCAGTTTACGGTCTATTACTGTTCTAACTTTATTAGTCTCGCTGGGTAATTCTGCCATCCATCTTTTTGCTTGCAAAGCATCGCTCACAGCCATTGCATTCGCTTATTCTTTCTGCAAACACATTTTTAATTACTTTTACGGTTTCACTTCCTGAATCACGGCTATTATGTAACACAATGCGACGAGGAGCAACTGTTATTAGTATACTTACTAATACGTCATCCAGGTTTATCTCCCCGCGCCTCATATCATCCAGATAATAATTAATATGGTTTTCTTCAATCCTGACCCCGTTACCATCCCAGAGAGAAAAATGCCCCATCTTGTCCGTCATAATATTTACTTCTTGAATCATGGGAGCTTGGGTGTCCACAAAATATCTTAGAAGCTTAACAAACTCATTATATTCCTTTTCATTCCTTAATTCTTCACAAGCCAAATCAACAGCAAATTTGATTTCTGTTAGATAATCCTGCATGCAAAATTGGATGAATCCCTCCATAACCAAGGTGTGATGGTAATATATATAATCCAAAATTTTATGAGCTATTTTGTTTTTACGACCATAATTCATCAATAAATTTAAGCTCTCATTGGAATTGCAACGTTTCAGAAAATCTAATGCTTTTTCTAAAACGAATAATTGATCTCCTGATGAGATATGGCGGCCTTTTTTGGTTACTTCCTTCCAAGTCAGTTTTTTCTCCCAATCCTTCACGATATGCTCAGCTAGAAACTCAGATACTTGATGCTTGAAAATGTAAATAATATCTTCTTCTTTGTAATTGGGCTCAATTTTGTCACCCTCTAGTCTCAAATCGATAAATAAATTTTCACCCTGCTTATCGGCCAATTTATTTACCCACAAAGCATAGCCGTGTTGTTCTAACCAGGAAAACTTCTCACGAAACTGCTCCAGGAAAGGAGTACTATCTGCGGCCGTAGTAATTTGCAATTCATAAACCATATTCGGCCTCCTAATCAATGCTTACATTATTATATGTGAGGCTATTTTTCATTATTCAGTTATAGCTATCCAAAATTTGTGCCCTAAACTACATTTTGTAGTTTACTGGCAATACGCAAATATTAATATATTAGTATTTTTCGTATCCTCGTTCGTTTTGCATAGCACTGAAAATGATAGAAATAATATTAGTAAACTATAAAGGAGGTAACGGGTGAAAAGGCATATTCTCATTTTCATAAGCTTACTTCTTCCTTTTACCGCATTTCCTACATACCCAATAACTGACGATTGTCGTATCACCTTCAAAGAAAGGTACCAATCTATGTCCCCAGATAAAACATTGTAGCCTCCTGAGCATGAAATCCTTCCTTCTTATAACGGATTTGCATCTCCTGTTTACAGTAAATACCAGCATCGGAGTATCACTCCTATATCATAATATTGCTGCTGATTGCCATTGGTTACATTCTTATAAGAAGCCAACACATAATGTCAAAAGGCCGGAGCATTCGCCCCGGCCACGTTTTCCTATTATTCACAACCTTTTGATGCTGTCATTCATGCCCCTTACTTTTAGTTTTATGTGGCAAATGCGAGTTATCGGTAGTTACCAGTTCAGATAAAACCATGAAAAACTGCGATTGTGTTGCAGCTGTTTTGGTAGTTGAAATAGGTACTTTTGGCTTTGGATTATATGATCTGGGTAAAAAACCTGCTGAATGAATCGGTGCAATCGGGCTAGAACCCACACGTATTTTCATATTATTAAGATCCTCCCTTAATTGTGTTTTCTTTATGTTCAAGTAATAACAACTGCAATCCATGCCACAATTGTAATCCTTATCATATAATACGTATGGTGAACGTTAATTATGGGGGTAGCTTTTGATCATAAAGCAGCTGACATCAGCTAAAGGAGTTTAAATAAACATTATCTTTCCCCTTCTTCAATCTCTGATGTCTAATTGCTAAACACCCCATCTTATTTTGGAGTGCCCGCCAGCAGAAATAAAGAAAGGACCCAATGAACACATGTTGGTGGACAATTTTGTGGGCAAGTAGTATTTTTCGAGTTGCGCGCAAAAATACCGGGGCCTTAAAGCCCCGGTATCACTGATTTCTTATGGTGGGTCGTATTGGATTTGAACCAACGACTTCTTCCGTGTCAGGGAAGCACTCTCCCGCTGAGTTAACGACCCATAAAATCCTATTGCCGATCTTTTCCAATTAAACTCGATCCCAAGTTCATCTAGTATTATAGAATAGTTACAGGAATTAGTAAAGAGTCAGCTATTGATTTCTGAATGGGGTTAAATAATTAAAGTATTATATCTATCACTTAGTTGGTTCTACCTGATATTTTTTAAGAGTAGATGTGATTGTAGCATCCCCAGAAATAAATTCCTGTTTAACCAATCCTATACCCTTTTTGTAGTACTGGTAAATAGCATCATCGGGGTTGGTGATTTTAATTTTTAAACAATTATCAAATTTTCCAAGGGGCGTATCTACTATTGAATCAAGCGCAACAAGTTCCTTCTTACCCTCTTTGTCAGTCCAATTAGTTCCTACTTGTAGAGGACTTTTTATTATGATAGTATCAGAATTCGCAGTAAAATCTGTTTCAAGCATATTTTCAGGTTGATAGCTTTCACCCTGAAAATAGACTAGTTTCACAACATCATTAGTCCCTTCTATTATTTTGGTAATAACTGTTCCCCCATTATCCTCAGAAATTTGCGCAAAATTATCTTTGGTGAATAATACCCTTCTATTAAAGGAAGCATATTCATTTCCGTTTCCCTCATACTCCCAATAACTACCTTTCGTAAAAGGAGCATATTCAGTAATGGGTGGGGCTGGGGAGATCTTGCTTTTATCCGGGTTAATATATTGGCAACCACCAATCAAACTTATGTTTAATACAATCATAAATGCCAACACAATGCGCTTCATTACTATCACCTCATAATCCTTTTTAAATAATTTAAGTGTTTATAGCTTTCCTCAATAAATAAAGCAAATACACGGTTTTACTTTCAAGTTACTAAACAATTATTTTACGAAAATATATTTGCTTCTATAAATCTACCTCTCAAAACATCTTGGCAAATCCACTATTTGTTACCATCTATATCGAGTCATATTTTTCGCTTATTTTCAATATCTTCTTAGCAGAATAAAGTCGCATCTTCTTTCCATTTTCTGAAAGAATGTCCATTCAAAGGAGGTACACTTTGATTTTATTTTTCAAGAAAAGAACGCTGGCATTCTTGGGCACCGGTATATTTCTGCTATGTTTATCCTTTGGCACCTTCAACGTCGCTTTACATCCCAATATGAATAAGTGGAAGCAAGAGAAGCTAGTCATTACGATGGTTAAAACCTCCCAGAAAGCGGTAGCCTTAACTTTTGATGATGGTCCCGATCCAGAGAAAACACCCGCAGTTATGGATAGTTTAAAGAAATATAACGCCCTTGCTACATTTTTTGTAGTTGGTAATCGAGCTGAAAAGCAACCTCAGATACTAGAAAATATGGCGGAGCAGGGCCATGAAATTGCAAACCACAGCTATAGCCATAGCTATTCTGAATTCAGCAGCAATAAACCAGAGATTTTCAAGGAAGAAATCGATAAAACTGCTGCCATAATTGAAAAAATCACTACGCAAAAACCTGTACTTTTTCGCCCACCTGGAGGATACCTGTCGGATAATCTCGTAAATCTAATCAAAAACGAACAATTAACAATCGCCTACTGGACCTGGCAACAAGATAGTAAGGATTGGAAAGTGGGAAATAGCGGAACTACGATTGCTAATCATATCATAAAAAATATACAGCCCGGACAGATTATACTTCTTCATGATGGGGCCAATAATGGATTAGAAACAGCTAAGGCAGTAGATATTTTGCTGGATAAACTGACCCATGAGGGGTATCAATTCGTAACTATGAGCCAATTAATAAAATTAGGAAATAAGGAATAAAGCTGATTTTCAGGAAATAAAAATAATATAACAATGAAGAGAGGGAGGTATGATTGAAAAATGCCTAGAATATTTGGGTTTTATGAACTTAAAGCCAGAACCAAAATCGCCCTTATAGCACTCATCGCAACCATACTGTTGACCAGCAGCGTAGTTTATGTCCAAGCCTATCACAAATTAAAACCGATCTATGAGGTGAAAACAGATAAAAAGGTGGTTGCCCTTACCTTTGATATTAGTTGGGGCAATAATACCCCTATGCCGGTCATAGATATTTTAAAAGCGAATAATATTAAATCCACTTTCTTTCTATCCGGTCCATGGGTTAAACAATACCCTGAAGTTCCCAAACGTATTCAGGCGGATGGTCACGAAATAGCCAGTCATGGTTACCGCCATATAAATTTAAGCAACCTGAGCAAAAATGAAATAAAAGAAGAGATAATGAAAGCACATAATAATATTAAGGAAGTTACTGGAGTTGACGCCATTCTAATCAGAACCCCTAACGGCGACTTTAATGACCAAGTAATTGAAGCTGCTCACGAAAGCAAATATGAAGTGATACAGTGGTCAACCGATTCTCTTGACTGGATGAATCCGGGTGTAAACAGCATAGTCGATAGAGTAAGCAAAAAGGTTCATCCGGGGGATGTCATCCTGATGCATGCCAGTGACACCTGCAAACAGACTACTGAGGCCCTACCGGTAATTATCAAGAATCTTAAAGACCAGGGTTATGAATTTGTGACCGTTTCCGAACTACTCAAACTAACTGCAGAATAGGCAAAAAAAAGTGGAGCCATTTAAGTTCTCACCTTAGATGGCTCCGGCTTATTCTTGATTTGTTTCATCATCATCAATGTGTTCCAGACCAATGTCTCTAAGAATCTCATCAATTAACTTCTTATCCACTCTTTATCCCTCCTTTCATTTACTCTCTTTTTAACCCTAGATCCATTCTACTCCCATTTTGTAAAAATTAGAATAAAGAAAATAATAAGTTTCTTAATTTCTCATTAAGTTTAGGTTAATTCTTTAGATACTTGCCATCAGTACTCTTAACCACTTGGCCTAGTTTTTCCAAGCGTTTCAGGTGTTTTAAAATCATCATCTTATGCCAGAATAGTACATGCTGACTCCTTTGCTCCCATTCATTGATGAAATCCTGGGCAGCAATTTCGTCAATACTTCGAGGGGCCGTAAGATAATTTAGTATTTTCTCTTCTCTTTGCAGGGCAATATCAAGATACGCCCGCAACAAATCCCCCACCCCCGAGTCGAAAACCCTTCTATGCGAGCTCACCAATATTTGCGGCTTGAGAGCTATTAATTTGTGTATGGAATGAATGATATCGTCCAAATCACAGAATTCGTCTCCATACCAGGGACCGCGCGGGGAAACATCAAGGTCGGCTGAAAAAAGAATACTCTCCTGCGGAAAGAAAAAGGCATAATGCCCCGGAGAATGTCCCGGTGTATGCACGGCGGTGAAAGAGGTCTCTCCCAGATTGAAAACATCGTCGTCTTTAAATACTCCGGCTAGTTCAATGGGGTGAAACCCTAGATGTGAAGGCACGTCCTCCGGCAGTTCCATAAGCTTCTCCCAATTTTCATTTTTGGGGCTGCCCATTAATTCCTGCCAACGGTCATAACCCGCAGATTTTATATATTCAGCCTCATCCCGGAAGGCCCACGCCTCTTCTCGGCCTGCCATTTTTCGGGCATTTTTGAAGAAGCTAACCCCATTAATATGGTCGAAGTGGTGATGGGTGAGTAAAAGCAGTTCAATTTTTTCCACCGGGGTCGATGCATAGGCATGTCCCCCTGAACCCGCATCAATCATGGCCTTCACTTCGTCGTCGATAAATAATGAGTTGCTGTATGGAAATACAGCTTTAGCCTCCGGCCTTACCACTTTAATGTGTTTGGTTAATTCTATTATCATCAACATTCCCCTATCTTTCGGGAAAAGCATTTTCACAATAAAGTCCGGGCATAAACCCGGACTTTATCAAGTAGACATGAAGACATCAATCCAATTTATCAATCATTTCCAGTACCATATCAAAAAAGTAATGCATATCTTCCTTATCATTTACTCCTGCTTTAAAACCTATCTCCGGAAATCTTCCCATCCCATTTATCTTGACGTTAACTAAATACATGGATTGATCCATTTCTTCTTCCATACTCTCCAGGTCCATTTCGTCCCATTCATCTTCCTCATATGCATCCTCAGGAAACTTGGAATTGCCTGGGCCTGGAATCTCATCGCTGTTTTCGACAATTTGAGATACGATCCACATTACCTCGGTTAGATTCATACCAAGTTCTTCGCTCAGATGCAATATTTCATTGGCAACCGGTGTAATTTTAAGTAAGTCTGAAAGATTAACCGGATCTCCTTTCCCCCATCTATTTTTCATAACATCACCTCCGCATCTATTTGCCATAGACCTAAGTCTCGAGGTCACAGTTCAGTACCCATAATTCATTTTACTTCTATTAGATAAATTATATGTGAAGACGCCATGAAAAAACAGTCTATTTTACTACGGCCACAGAATTTAACCACCTGCAAAATCAAACTGCCCATCCATTCGCGCTATGCTATAGATTACAAACTATAGCATGAAAATTAAATCATTGCAATACTTGGGACCGAGCGCAGGAAGTGGTAAAATGTAGAAGTATCCTGTATAACAAACGGGTACTTGATAAAAATACAAGCGAGGAACTTGCGATGCGTTTATTTAAGAAAAATCAGCATGAAAATGATCAGGTCTACGTGGATGAAAATAAGAAAATCCGTTTATTAAGAATCAATTTTGGCAAAGAAAATATCGAACAGTTTAAGACTGGCATCCAAGATTTTAAAGATAATTATAAACAGTATTTCAAAGAATTCCAGTGGCGCCAAAAACCCTTTCTGTTTGCTTTGCTGGGAGGGCTGGCGGTTGGTGTCACCCTTTCCTTTTTTAGATAAGCCTCATCATACCCCTTCATTTTATAATCCCACCAAGATTGACTTATCATTGGCGAGGTCTATACTATTACAGGTGTCATAAATACATGTGCATTTCTCAAATATTTATAAAGAGGTTTTTTTATGTTCGTAAATGCTTCCGAGGAACTTAAAGGTTCCTTATATATTTTCTTCTCCGCCTTAATGTATGCTACTCTCCCTATCTTAGGAAAACTCGCCTACTTAGCAGGCCTAGGACCGGGTAGCATACTGTTACTACGCTATTTCTTTTCTTTTATCCTGTTAGCCCTGTTTATCAAGCTGTTTAGAAAAAGCAAGGTACTCTTCCCATCTCCGATGGTTATTGCCCAGGGAGTGTTTTTGACAGTATCCGGGTTGTTTTATTTTTATGCATTGAAAACCCTTTCTGCGGGATTAACTACCGTTATCTTTTTTACCCACCCGGTTTTGGTCGCTGTTCTGGCAATCTTGATTTTCAAGGAGAGATTTGTACCCCGGCTTTTTGTGGGACTGGTGCTGGCTCTAACTGGCATTTTACTTATTTCAGGCCTAGGAGGTGATCTTAATGGTCTATCTCTTAACGGTTTATTCTTCGCCCTCATGGCTTGCCTCTTTTACGCTTTTTATAGTTTGATCGGTCAAAAGACCCTTGCCGGTACTGAACCCCTATCGATCACGGCTACTCTATCGTTGCTAGCAGTAATTATTATTATTCCATTATATAGTGGTGATTTGGGGTTTTTAGGCAGGTTGACCCTGCAACAGGTCTTGATCACTCTCGCCATAGCCGTTTTCAACACCCTCTTGGCAGTTCTCTTCTTCCTAAAAGGACTGCAGAAGATAGGCGCTTCGCGGGCTACTTTAATCAGCACCGTCGAGCCGGTTCTTTGCCTATTAATGGCTTTTTTGATCCTGGGGGAGACCTTGAATCTGTTAGAACTCACTGGCTCTATTCTGATCTTAGTGAGTATGCTGTTGGCGGTCTACTCCCGCCCGGAATCTGTCAGCAGTTGATAAATCTCTTGCTCAACCTGACGTATATTTTCATTCTGCAAATTTCTTTCTTGATGGGGAACATCGTTGCTAATTATACCTTTAACTGCCCCAGGTCTTTCGGTTAAAACATATATTTTCTCACCTAGAAGCAGGGCTTCATCTATGTCGTGAGTAACGAAAAATGCACTCCGTTTATCCATCAGCCATAAGCTAATAAAGGCCTGCATCAATGCCGTTTTCAACTGCAAATCCAATCCCTTAAAAGGTTCATCCATAAGCAAAATATCGGCCGGATAGGCAAAGGCCCTGGCAATAGCTACCCTTTGCTTCATTCCCCCACTCAGCTGGTCAGGATAATAATTCTTAAAATCCCTAAGACCAACCATATCTACATAGCGGGCAATAATTTCCGTTCGCTGACTCTTGCTCAAGCGATCTTTTAGAACGAAATCGATGTTTTCCTGCACCGTTTTCCAACACAAAAGCCTGGTCTCCTGGAACAGGTAACTTATGGTTTTTCCCTCAAAACCAGCTATTTCGCCCTGGTCGGCTGGGAATACCCCGGAAATAATATTTAACAAAGTGGTCTTACCGCAACCCGAAGGTCCCAGTATACAAATCAGCTGATGTTCTTCCAAACTCATACTGAGGTCTTTTAGTACATATAGATCGCCAAACTTTTTATTTATATTACTTAATATAAATGCCATTCGCTTTAGCCCCACGTCCTGAATTTATTTTCCAAGGTATTAAGTAGATACTCAAAAATGAAACTGATGATAATAGTAACTACAGTCCAGGCAAAAACCTGGGCGGTTTCCAAATCAATCTTAGCAATCATAAGGTTGGTGCCGATAGCAAAAAAAGGTTGGCTTAAAATTTCCGCGGCAATGATAACCTTCCAGGTAATCCCCATGGCATTAGAAGCTCCCGCCAGCAGGTAAGGCAAAATAGAAGGTATATACAACTCGAATATAATACGCCGAATTTTGACCCGGTACATATGCGCCATTTCCAGCAATTGTTGGTCAACATTCTTTATCCCAGCCACCACATTGCCATAGATAATGGGAAAGATCATTAGAAATGTAACAAAGATAGGCACTACATCACTTTGAAACCAGATGATCGCCAAAATAACTACTGACATTACCGGGGTGGTCCTAATTACCGTTACCCAGGGTTGGAGCAACCAGTAAATAGGCGCACTAAAACCAGCGCAAAACCCTAACACCAATCCCGCCGCACAGGAAATTAGAAATCCTATCAGTCCCCTGCCCAGAGTTGCTCCTACCGAAGGCCAGAAATTAGTGTCATTAATGACCATCCACAATTTAGCCAAGGTTATCTCCGGAGAGGGCATTATTAATTCCTGGTTCCAGAAAACTGCTAAAAGCTTCCATACTAGCAGAAGTGCCAGTATGGAAGCCAGAGTGAACAGCCTATTTTTGGTAGTAGAATTTTGCATCCGGTAGTTTCCCTCCTATAGAATCAGGAGAAAAATCCAAGAGTACCTGCAGGTATTTCTCTACCGCCGCTTTGGCATCGATGCTGCTCATATAGCGCAGGTTCAAGCGAGGAATTGCCGCCGCTGCAACATCAGCAGGTATGCCGATGTCATGCTTTTTCACCAGTTCGCCTGCTTCAGCAGTATTCTTATTGGCCCAATCTATCGAGTTGGCATACTCCTGCAGGAATTTAGTCATTATCTCAGGATGTTGGCTGGCAAAATCCGCTTTTACGACCAAACAGGTCTGGGCAAAAGGCACATCGGCACCATTAATCCGAGTCCACTCCTTCTGCATATCCAGGGCTAGTTTCACATCCTTATTCTTACTAATTACGGTAGAAACCCAGGGTTCGGGCAAAACGGTGATCTTGCTTTTACCAGCTATAGCTAACTGGGCCTGTTCTACCGGGCTGGCAATATATTTCAAAGTCAGATCTTTATCCGGGTTTACCCCATTTTTACTCAGCAGGTATCTGAATACCACGTCGGAAGCGGCACCCTGAGCAGCGGTATCTACCTGTTTACCCTTCAAATCAGCCCAGTTGTTAATGTTTACTCCATTGGTGAGTACATACATAACTCCCCATGTATTCATAGCCGCGATTTGATAGGCGACCCCTTTGTTATAAAGCTTGGCGGCCATATTGGTCGGAATAGTGGCCATCTCTATTTCACCGGTTAGCAACTTGGCACTAAGCGTGTCAGTGGTTTGTTCAACCAAGTAGTCGGCCTTTACGTTATCTCCCAGAGATGGCTGGGCATCCATCATCTTAATCATGCTGACTGCCGTAGGCCCTCTTAAAACTGCTACCTTAAAGCTCACTGCCTCCTTGGGAACTGTTTTCTCAGCATTGTCCTTCTTAGCCGCAGAGCAACCAGCTATAGATAGAACAAATAGACCTAGAATCAAGCATACCAGCATCTTTCTCTTCATTTTCCTTCTCCTTTCAAAATCCCTCAATTTACTAGTCTTTCATTTGACATTCGATACTATTCCTTAAATTACCTTTCTTCGAACTGCATTTATATTATCTAAATTAAAACAAACTGCCCTTGCAAAAGCAACTGTTGAAAAGGACCAAGCATACACTTTTTGGTTTTTGGGTATTTTTCATATATAATAATGAACTATAACCTAGCAAATCATGCTAATAAACAAATGAAGTGAGTGATATTTATGGACATGATAACCCTGCCTATAAAAACTCTTGAATCAATAATAAGCATACCGGGAGATAAATCCATATCTCATCGCAGCGTGATGATCGGGGCTATCTCCACCGGGATTACCGATATCGAAAATTTCTTGCCGGGAGAAGACTGCCGAAGTACGGTGCATTGTATTCGGCAACTAGGCATTGAGGTTGATGAGATTAGCCCGACCCATTTACAGGTTAAAGGAAAAGGGCCAGGCGGTTTAACCGAACCGGAAAACTATCTGGATGTAGGCAATTCCGGCACCACCATCCGTTTGCTCTCTGGGCTATTGGCAGGACAAAATTTTTATTCAGTCTTAACCGGAGATGCTTCGATTCGCAGACGACCAATGGCCCGGGTTGCAGAACCCTTACGGCAAATGGGAGCCCAGGTATGGGGTCGCAATGATGGACGTTGTGCCCCGCTGGCTATCAGAGGAGGCAATCTAAAAGCAATAAATTATAACACCCCAGTAGCCAGCGCCCAGATAAAATCCGCTCTGCTTCTGGCTGGTCTGTATGCACATGGGGAGACTGCCGTCACCGAACCTGCCCCTTCTCGAGATCACACTGAAAAAATGCTGCAAGCTTTCGGTGCCAACATCCAAGTAAACGGTTTAACTACAGTGGTCAAAGCCAGTTCTTTAACTGCCCGGAAGGTAATAGTCCCTGGCGACATCTCTTCAGCAGCCTTTTTCTTGGTTGCCGGAGCCATAATACCTGGATCGAAAATGACCGTAAAAAATGTAGGTTTGAATCCTACCCGTACCGGAATACTGGATGTACTTGAAGAAATGGGTGCCAGGATAACAATTACTAACCAGCAGGAGAGTTCCGGAGAGTTAATGGGAGACATCATGGTAGAGGGGCAAACTTTAAAAGGGGTCATCATCGCTGGTGATTTGATTCCCCGCCTAATTGATGAGATTCCGGTCTTAGCTGTAGCTGGGGCAGTTGCTGAAGGCAAGACCATCATTAAGGATGCCTCAGAATTAAAGGTGAAAGAGAGCAACCGCTTAAAAGCAATTACCACAGAACTTAGCCGCTTTGGAGCAGATATTCAAGAAACTGATGACGGCTTGATTATAAACGGCCGGCGCAGCTTTAAGGGGGCCATCTGCAACTCCTACCAAGACCACCGGATCGCCATGGCCTGTGCATTAATGGGCCTCTTGGCCTCCGGCCAGACGATAGTCCAAGGAGCCGAATGTATAGATATTTCTTTCCCTGGGTTTCAAAACATATTGACTAGCTTATATATTTAGGAATTGTCTTGCTTGGATTCGGCAATTATTAACTGTGAATTGATAGGAGTTGGAAATGGTGAGGGTTGAACTGGGTGAGCGGAGTTATGATATTTGTATTGGGGAGAACAGAATCCCCCGATTAGGTGAGTTGCTAAATTTTGTCCCTAAAACTTCGCAAATGATAATGATAACAGATGAAATTGTTTTCAAACTATATGGTTCCCGTGTGTTAGAAATACTACGGAGTGCCGATTTCAAAGTCGAACCGGCAGTAATATCCGGAGGAGAAGGGTGTAAGAATTTGGCTACAGTGGCCTGGCTCTATGAGCAGATGGTAGCCATGGGCCTGGACCGGAAATCCACCGTAGTGGCACTAGGCGGTGGTATTGTCGGAGATATCGCCGGATTTGCGGCGGCTACTTATATGCGAGGTATTGGATATATTCAGATTCCCACCACCGTTTTAGCCCAGGTGGACAGTAGCGTAGGCGGAAAGACCGGGGTAAATCTGCCCCAAGGGAAAAACCTGGTGGGAGCGTTTTACCAACCGGGGCTGGTTTTCGTAGATGTCGCCTTTATAGAAACCCTACCGGAAAGAGAATATTTAACAGGTCTGGCCGAGATAATTAAGTACGGAATTATTTGGGATAAGGATTTCTTTAACTATCTGGAAGAGCACCGGGAGAGAATACAATCTCGGGACACCGAATGCTTAATGCATATTACTTCCCGATGTTGTTCTATTAAAGCCGAAATAGTGGCTCAAGATGAAACAGAGAGCGGTCTTAGAGCCCTTTTAAATCTGGGGCATACCTTCGGCCATGCCTTTGAAACCCTGACCAACTACCAGAGCTTCACCCACGGCGAAGGTGTAGCCGTGGGAATGATCTATGCGGCCCGACTGGCTCATCACCTGGGCATTATTCCGGTTGAGGATTTAGAGCGAATTACGAACTTGATCATATTTTATGGATTGCCTGTTTCTTTCGGAAATTTAAAGGGCCAGGATATCGTGGTACAGATGCGCAAAGATAAAAAAAATATAGGTGGTAAAATCCAGCTCATCTTACCCACCGCTATAGGCGCAAGTAAAATTTTTGACGATGTAAGTGAGGCCAATGTAGCCATGATTCTTGATTTGGATCGCTGAGGTTAATAAAGCGTTTGCACTGTTCCTTTCTTTGTGTTAAACTACGAAGTAATTTCATTGATGTTAAAAATGATGAAGGAGCAAAGTAAGTTAAACTCAGCTTTTCAGGGAGAAGGCGTCACCGACTGTAAGCGCCTTTAAAGTATGATTAACCGAAGTTCTCTCCGGAGTTGCAGGTTGAATTCCCCTCCAGGGGATGTGTAGGCTGAGCCGTAGACTTCCAACGTTAACAGGAAGAGGGTATCGGAACAGTAGTTCCCGCACCTTTAGGAAAGAGCGGATCTGCATATAATGCAGATCAACTTGGGTGGTAACGCGGTAAGCGAGAGCTTTTCGTCCCTTGGGATGAAAGGCTTTTTTATTTTGCGAGGAGAACTGTTTCCCGTACCTTTAGGGGCTGTCAAGGAATAAACCAGGCAGAATACTCCTAGGATTTTTTTGCGTTAGACAAGGCATTAAAACGTGGTAATACTGGAGGTATTACCGCGTTTTGATAACGAAGTATAACGCGAAAAAGACCGGAGTAAATGACTAGTTTATTTCTTGAAAGTCCCTTAATGAGTGGATCCCTATGGGGATCAATCAGGGTGGTACCACGGAAGCCCATAGCTTTCGTCCCTTTGTGGATGATAGCTATGGGCTTTGTTTATTTTTTAATTATTTTGAAGGAGGAATTATTAATGGTAATCGTAATGAATATTCAGTCCAGCAGCAGTGAAATTCAATCAGTAAATGAAAGATTGGCTAGTCTGGGTTTCAGAACTCAAGCAATCCAAGGGGTTAAGCGAATTGTTATCGGAGCAGTAGGAGATGAACATACTGCTGATTCTTTACGGAGTTTAGAACAAATGCCAGGGGTGGAAAAGATAGTGCCTATAATGAAGCCTTATAAACTGGTCAGCCGGGAAGCAAGGGAAGAAAATACCATCATTAATGTACGGGGAGTTTGTATCGGCGGAGAGTCAGTAACTATCATAGCTGGGCCTTGTGCAGTAGAAAGCCGGGAACAACTATTAACTGCGGCCCGTCAGGTTAAAAAAGCCGGCGGCAACATAATAAGAGGGGGAGCTTTCAAGCCCCGCACCTCACCTTATAGCTTCCAGGGCATGGAGGAAGAAGGCCTAAAGATTTTACGAGAAGCATCCCTGGAAACAGGTTTACCGGTTGTTACGGAAGTAATTGATGAACATAGCCTCCATCTCTCCATGGAATATGTAGATATTATTCAAATTGGTGCTAGAAATATGCAAAACTTCCGCTTGCTTAAAGCTGCCGGGCAAACTAATAAACCGATTCTATTAAAGCGTGGCATGTCTGCTACTATCGAGGAGTGGCTTATGGCTGCTGAATATATAATGTCTGAGGGTAATGGAAAAGTCATTCTTTGTGAGCGTGGAATTCGAACCTTCGAAACAGCTACCCGCAACACCTTGGATTTAAGTGCCGTACCAATGGTTAAAAGGCTCAGTCATCTGCCGGTCATTGTTGATCCCAGCCATGCTACCGGTGACCGGCAGCTGGTTTTGCCAATGTCCTTGGCCGCCATAGCATCCGGAGCAGATGGTCTTATCTTAGAAATGCATCCAGAACCAGCCAAAGCCCTCTCTGACGGACCACAGTCACTTACTCCAGAAGATCTGGAACATTTGATGACTCAATTG
>JAQUUV010000010.1:0-1602 GCA_028693695.1 Syntrophomonas sp. | reverse complement strand
CGGTTCACCCAGAAAGGAGCAATAACATATGAAAAACAAAATGGCTTATCTAGGACCGCGCGGTACCTTTTGTGAAGAAGCGGCTCTGCACTACACTAATAATAATGGTTGTGAATTAGTTCCTTACCCTTCCATCGAATCAGTATTCTCGGCTGTTAACCGGGGTGAAATAGATTCAGGGATTGTGCCCATAGAAAATTCTTGCGAGGGAGCGGTAAACCAGACCTTGGACTTGTTGGCCTATGAATATAATTTAAAAATATCCGGCGAAGTTTTTCTGCCAGTAAAGCAAAATCTATTAATCCGACCTGGTCAAGAGCTTAAAGAAATATCCTGTATATTTTCCCACCCCCAAGCTCTGGCCCAATGCCGAAGGTATCTAACCGTGAATTTTAAAGATATTGAGCTTATAGATGTCGCCAGTACCGCAGAAGCCGTACGGCAGGTGGCAAATTCTGCTGAACCTTGGGCAGCAGTAGGAACCGAGGTGGCTGCCCAGACTTATGGTCTGGAAGTTATAAGCTCAGATATTCAAGATCTGGTTAATAATGAAACTCGCTTTATTATTATTTCCCAATGTGCAAGTGGGGCCTCCTATTTGCCCATCGAAAACGCTAAGACTTCCCTTTTACTTTATTTACTGAACATACCCGGAGCGTTATTCCACGCACTAGAGCAGTTCTATCTACATGATATCAATCTAAGTAAAATCGAATCCCGGCCTGCCCAAACCAGGATCGGAAACTATCTATTCTTCATTGATATCGAAGGGCATCAGCTAGAACCCAGAGTTAAGGAAGCCCTGAATGGTTTAAAAACATTAGCTCATGATGTACGAATACTGGGATCATATCCCTCAGCAACTGGCAGAGCTAATTGTTTGAATGATGATATATCGCTATAATAATATCAATATTTATAAAATGAGAAATGGGAGGAATATTTATGCCATTCGTAAATGTGAAGATGGTAGCAGGACGTACACTGGAACAGAAACGCGAACTTGCTGAGGTTATAACTCGTGAAGTGGTACGTATACTGAATGTGAAACCGGAATGGGTTGAATTTGTAATCGACGAATATCCCCGTGAAAACTGGGCAACTGCAGGCCAACTACATGCTGATAAATATGGCCCGGGTTGTGGCTCCCAGGGCACAGAAGAAAAACAATTATAAATATGTTGATTGGGTAATATCGATATTGATTATACTGGTTTTACTTCATGCTAGCTATCACCAGCTATGTGCAAAACCGTTAAATGTCATCTCCACATTATATTTTCATCAAGAAGGGCAAGCAGGAGAGGATCGATTCCTCTGCTTGCCCCCTCTAACTAGCCAAATAATTCTCCTCAAACATTCAGACAAATCTCGAATCACCAAGTGATTTAATGCGCTTAGCTAAACGCCCATATTATGGGCTTACTAACCCATTTTGAAACAACTCTATCTTCCTCCTAGTAGAACCGAATAATTTAGCTTGACACTAGGCATCACAAAAAAATACACTTAGTTTAGTCTAGCATTGTGCTAAAAATTTTTTGAGAGTGGGAGAGGAGAAATTGTATGGTCAGTATTATTGTCAACGGCATCAGCGCATCG
>JAQUUV010000159.1 GCA_028693695.1 Syntrophomonas sp. | reverse complement strand
ATGCGCACAGCGCAAGGAAGGGAGTTTGTATAATGAGTACAATTGTTGATGTATTTGCTCGCGAGGTTTTAGATTCCAGGGGGAACCCTACTGTGGAAGTGGAGGTTATATTGGAAGATGGTACGATGGGAACCGCCATTGTTCCCTCGGGGGCATCCACCGGAGCCCACGAAGCGGTAGAATTGAGAGATGGAGATCCAGCTCGTTATGGAGGTAAAGGAGTTCTCAAAGCGGTTAATAATGTAAATGAGATCATCGCGCCGGAAGTAATAGGGATGGAAGCGGTGCGGCAAATCGACATAGATGCTTTGATGATAGATCTGGATGGCACTCCCAATAAGAGCAAGCTGGGAGCTAATGCAATTCTCGGAGTATCCCTGGCCACAGCGAGAGCAGCAGCAGCCTATCTGGAATTGCCCCTCTATCAGTATATCGGCGGAGTCAATTCCAAAGAGATTCCCGTGCCCATGATGAACATTCTAAATGGCGGTAAACATGCCGATAATAATGTAGACATTCAGGAATTTATGGTAGTCCCCGCTGGCGCACCGAGCTTTGCAGAAGGCCTGCGCATGGGAGTTGAAGTGTACCATGCCTTGAAAAAAGTGCTTTCTGATAAAGGACTAGCTACTTCAGTAGGTGACGAGGGCGGCTTTGCCCCCAATTTGCCCTCTAATGAAGCGGCCCTCGATGTAATCCTGGAAGCCATCGAGAAAGCCGGTTATGTAGCCGGGAAGGATATTTTCCTGGCCATTGATGTAGCGGCCACTGAATTGCTCAAGGATGATGGCAAATATCACCTGGCCAGCAATAACATGATCCTGAGTTCCGATGAGATGGTGGAATATTATGCTGGCTTGGTCAGCAAATATCCCTTGATAACCATAGAAGATGGCCTGGGCGAAGATGATTGGGAAGGTTGGAAGAAGCTTACTGAACGTCTAGGTGCAAGTGTTCAACTCATAGGCGATGATCTGTTCGTAACCAATACGGAGAGATTGGCCCGAGGTATAAAAGAAGGAATATGCAATAGTATTCTTATCAAGTTAAACCAGATCGGAACGCTGACCGAAACCCTGGATACCATTGAAATGGCTAGAAAGAATGGATATACCTGTGTTATCTCCCACCGTTCCGGCGAAACTGAGGATTCTACCATGGCCGATGTTGCCGTAGCGGTCAACGCGGGTCAAATAAAAACCGGAGCACCAGCTAGAACTGACCGAATCGCCAAATATAACCGTTTGCTTAGAATTGAAGAAGAACTAGATGTTTTTTCGATCTATCGAGGCAAGGGAGTTTTTTATAATCTAGGCAAATAAGTCCCTCAAATCTTGAAATTTACGACAAAGTTGTGGTAGAATATAATGCGGCTTTGAGAAGATGGATTGAAAGGAGGTTGAAAGGTGGTTAAAATAATATTTCTTGTGCTACAGGTTATTTGTGCTCTAGGGCTAATCTTCACAGTACTCATGCAAGAAGGCAAGAGCGCAGGGTTATCTGGCAGTATAGCTGGAGGAGCCGATATGATTTTCGGCAAGAAAAAAGGTGTGGATGAACTGTTTGCAAAGATTACAGCTTATCTGGCCGCCTTCTTTTTATTATTCACATTGCTAGTGGCCATGCTAAGCGCATAATTGCATAATAAACCTGTCATGCAGGCCACCTTTTAATTCTCTTTAGTTTTTGCCATAGATATATTTATTGTTTGTGACCTGGAATTAACTACCACATTTATCTGGGGGTAGGTCGTCTTAGCCCCCGTGCTACATAAAACGGATAGACCTTGCTTATGTCGACATTATTAGGGCAATAGGTATGAAGGCTATTTGTAAAGCTTTCATACCTATTCTAATGTGATAGAGCATCGGGTCGATCTTAGTAAAACATTTTAAGGAAGTGATTCGTAAAAATGGATTTTGTACTTAACAATAAAGCAGGGAAGGCATTGTTTGGTGGTCTACTGAGCTTTGCTATGTTGTTGCTTTCGCCAGCACTGGCGGTTGCTAGTGAGGCTAATCTAGTAATTCCGAATCTGAGCTCAGCTCAAAATAATCTGCTTCTATGGGGAATCGGAGTCTGCATATTGGGTATGTTATTTGGTTTTTATCAGTTTACGAAGGTTCAAAAACTTGTAGCCCATCAGTCCATGCTGGATGTGTCGCAAACTATTTATGAGACCTGTAAGACTTATCTAATTCAGCAGGGTAAATTTCTTGCGATTCTATTTGCCTTTATCGGTGCATGTATAGCTTTCTACTTTGGTTTCCTGCAGAAAATGCCAATGGGTTCAGTATTGTTCATTCTAATGTGGACTGTAATCGGTATTTTAGGTTCATACAGTGTGGCCTGGTATGGCATCCGTATGAACACCCTGGCCAACAGCCGGGTGGCATTTACCTCATTAGAAAGAAAACCGCTCAAGCTCTTAAACATTGCCCTCGATGCAGGGATGAGCATCGGGGTGCTATTAGTCTGCGTTGAACTAATCATGATGTTGATAATATTGCTATATGTTCCTCGTGACCTGGCAGGAGCCAGCTTCATAGGCTTTGCCATAGGTGAATCCCTGGGAGCCAGTGCATTGCGTATTGCGGGTGGTATATTCACCAAAATCGCTGACATTGGCGCCGATCTAATGAAAATCGCCTTTGGTATAAAGGAAGACGATCCTCGTAATCCTGGTGTTATTGCCGATTGCACTGGGGATAACGCTGGTGATAGCGTAGGACCGACTGCAGACGGTTTTGAAACCTATGGTGTTACCGGAGTGGCGATGGTTACCTTCATCGTCTTAGCAGTGGCCCCAGCCCTGCAAACCACTCTACTTACCTGGATATTTGCCATCCGTGTATTGATGGTTATTAGCTCAGTCGTTTCCTTCTATATCAATAGAACCTACAGCCAGGCTAAATATGGCAGTAAAGACGATTTCGACTTCGAAGCACCCCTTACCAGTCTGGTATGGATTACCTCGATAGTTTCCATTCTGGTCACCTTCGCACTTACCTATTATATAGTGGGACCTGGCGCAGGCGCAGAGAACACTCTGACTCCGTTCTGGTCTACGCTGGCCATTATAATGAGTTTCGGTACTCTGGCCGCAGCCTTGATTCCGGAGTTTGTCAAAGTATTTACCAGCCCCAGTTCATTGCATGTAGCAGAAGTTGTTAAAGCCTCAAGAGAAGGCGGAGCTTCATTAAATATCCTGTCTGGTCTGGTAGCCGGTAATTTCAGCGCCTTCTGGATCGGGATGGTTTTCGTAGGCATTATGTTTGGCGGTTATTATGCCAGCCTGCCTATTACGGCCGAAATCATGATATACCCTTCCGTATTTGCTTTTGGTCTGATAGCTTTCGGAATGTTGGGTATGGGACCTGTGACTATTGCGGTTGACAGCTATGGTCCGGTTACCGATAATGCCCAGTCCATTTATGAACTTTCTCTGATTGAAGAAATAAAAGGCATCGACAAAAAGATCGAAAAAGAATTTGGTTTCAAACCAGACTTTGAAAAAGGCAAGTACTATCTTGAAGCCAATGATGGCGCAGGAAATACCTTTAAAGCAACAGCCAAACCGGTATTAATAGGTACAGCAGTTGTTGGGGCTACAACCATGATATTCTCGCTAATTTTGGTTATCAAGAACGTGTTAGGGGTTGATCCGGCTACTATACTTACGTTGCTGAATCCCTATACGATTTTAGGATTCCTGTGCGGAGGTTCAGTAATTTACTGGTTCACCGGTGCTTCCACCCAGGCCGTTACCACCGGAGCCTACAGAGCGGTTGCCTATATTAAAGATAATATTAATCTTGAGGAAGCTGCCAACGTAAAAGCCAATACAGAGAAATCCAAAGAAGTGGTAAAAATCTGTACCCAGTACGCTCAGGCTGGTATGTTTAATATCTTTATTGCTATCTTCTCATTTGCTATGGCGTTTGCATGCCTTTCGGCTCCTAGCGAGGGCAGCAATGCACCAGTTGCTTTCTTTGTGGCTTATCTGATATCTATTGCGGTAATTGGTTTGTTCCAGGCTGTCTTCATGGCCAATGCTGGTGGATGTTGGGATAATGCTAAAAAAGTTGTAGAAGTAGATTTAAAAGAAAAGGGTACCCCGCTACATGAAGCTTCAATAGTAGGCGACACTGTAGGTGATCCTTTCAAAGATACTTCTTCGGTAGCCTTGAATCCTATCATTAAGTTCACAACCCTATTCGGTTTGCTAGCTATGGAAATCGCCATCTCTGAAGCATTCAGAGATATAGCTCCCTATGTAGGCGGCGCTTTCTTACTTGTTGCTCTATTCTTCGTGTGGCGTTCATTCTACGGAATGAGAATCCCAAGCGGCGAGTAGAGAACAACTATAGCTAAAGAAAATAGCTGTAAAAAATTAGACCTCACAACATTTCAAGTTGTGAGGTCTTTTTTAAGTCGGAGTTAAATAGGCAGAAGTTCTTTTAGAAAAGAACAGAGCTTTTCTGTTTTTGCTTGTCCCTCATAAGGTGAAAGGTCGATCGGGATAATTCCCATATGTTTAAGAAGCGTTGCCGTAATCTGGTCTGGCTGAAAGAGTAAAATGAAAGAATTCGGCACCTGGCTTGCATTGATTCCCTCTATCATATGGCGGAGTTTAAACCATAAATAACGGACGTTAAAATCAGAAAAACTGTAACCCATAAATAGAAGGCTCTTGCCCAAGGCATCGGCTCTAAGTTTAATGTCAATAGGGGTAACGAACTCTAGCCTTTTATAATAGTCCGATTCTGTAAGTACAATGGATCCTTCCTGTTCCAGAGAACCGTGAAATTTAACTATTTGCGTAGTATTTGAATCTGCTATTTTAATAATATCTTCAGTGCTGACGACTGTCTGGTAGGGAATAGCCAGGTGCTCAAAGCTCCGTTCTATCAAGCGATCATAATTAGTAGTGTAAATAATCGGCACCCCTAGCTGGGCTAAAAGCAGGTGCGGATATGATTGGGACACATCAACCCCATCGTCATCCAAAATAAGATGGATATGATGAAGAACAGCGGATATATCACCACCTTGAATAATTTTCAGATATTCTGCCAAACGCAGCAGGTCTACATCATTACCCATTGACAGGCCTTCATCTACTAATTGAAAGCGTATTGAAAGCTGCTGAGCCAAGGAATGACTGGATGGACAACCGCAGCCTTCGGAGAAGCCCGCACCGATGAAAGGGATGACCTTATTTTCCTTTAACAATTCTGAAAGTTCGGGGACGAATCGGGACATGGCATCCTCCATGATGGCTTTAAGGCTAGTATATACAGCTATGCTGAAAT
>JAQUUV010000158.1 GCA_028693695.1 Syntrophomonas sp. | reverse complement strand
AAGGGAATCATGAATCCCGGTAAGGTTTATCGTGCCCCCCTTATGTTGAATCCATTTAACTATTCCTTAGGTATGAATGTTTTAGCCGGGGTAAGAAGAGTTTTTGGAAAGGGGTGGTAATCGATGAGTAAAGAATCAGATAAGCTGTACAGTACATTGGAAAAGGAAGCCTTGATTTGCGGTAGATGCGGTTACTGCCGCAGTGCCTGCCCAGTATACCGGGTAGTAGGGTGGGAGTCTGCTGCGCCCCGGGGTAAAATAAGTATGGCCCGGGATATATTTTCCAAAAAGCAAACCAGTCCTATAACCGATGACTTTGTTAAACGTTTGTCACAATGTACATTGTGCGGAGCCTGTGCCAATGAGTGTTCAACATCTATCGATACTCGGAAACTGTGGCTGGATTTGCGTAGGCGTATTGCAGATCTGGGTAAACAGCCTAAAGCTTATGATGCTATTAGAGACAATCTGCTGGCCAATAAAAATATTACCACTTTTGATAATGCTGATCGGTTGGAATGGGCCCAGGATCTGGATGAGCCTGAACAACTAGAACCGCGGGCAGGGGCTGATGTATGCTATTTCGTAGGTTGTGTTTCTGCCTTTTTTCCCCAAGCAGCTCAGATTCCGCTGGCAGTGGCGGAGATATTAACTGAAGCAGAAGTTGATTTTACCACCATGGGCGGCGAAGAATGGTGCTGTGGTTTTCCTCTGATTGGTTCCGGGTTTGTTGATGACTCAAAGCAATTTATAAAACACAATGTTGACAAGATCAAGGAACTCGGAATTCATACTCTGATTGCCAGCTGCGCCTCCTGTTATCATGTTTGGAAACATGATAGTGAAGAAGATTTAGCAGGATATGAACTGGAGGTTCTGCATACTACTGAGTACCTGGCCAGGTTGATTAAAGAAGGCAAAATTGAATTAAACGAGCTGGATGAGGTTGTTACCTATCATGACCCCTGCGATCTGGGGAGAAACAGCGGTATTTATGATGCTCCCCGGGAGATAATAACCAGCATTCCAGGAATTAAATTCGTAGAAATGCAACACCACCACGAGGCTTCCTTATGCTGCGGTGGAGGGGGCAATCTACAGAGCGTAGATGCTGATACAGCGTCTAAAATAGCCCATCTTCGAGCTGAAGAAATAAAGGCTACCGGTGCAACTATTATAGTATCAGCTTGTCAGCAATGTGAACAGATGCTGACTACCGCTATACGCGAAGCTAAATTGCCGGTAAAGGTTATGGATCTCAGTCAATTGATACTTGAAGCGATGGGTTAGAATTCTATTACATTTTGTTGAAAACTGGAAAGGAGTTGGATGGAATGGCAACATTGAAAGCGGGTTTTATATTTGTGGCTCCCGAGGCAGATTATCAGAAAAATCGGGCGGTTGTTGATACTCCAGTAGTTGAATTGACTGTAGTAGGATGTAAGGATTATGCCACGGCCGCTAAAGCGGCTAAGGCACTGGTTGATGAGGGTGTAGGCGCGATTGAGTTATGCGGAGGCTTTGGTATCGAAGGTACTGCCATGGTTAAAAAGGCTGTAGGTGACAAAGCGGTAGTAGGGGTGGTACGTTTCGATAATCATCCCGGCCTTGGTTTTAAGAGTGGCGACGAGATGTTCTAGTTAAAGAGAAAATAGACATGGAGGGTTATTAGTGGATCTGTATAATCTGGGGGCGGTTAGCTGGTGGGAGTCACAGTGTTATTATCATGCTATGGCCCACCTGGGCCGCGAAGGGTTGATAGTCTGCTATCCCTCTTCTCCATATGTATGTTTGGGTTTACACGATGACCTGGATCAGGAAATTAACCGAGAATACTGCGATATAAGAGGTATTCCTATTTTCCGGCGTGAGACCGGAGGTGGGGTAGTATACCTGGATAATCAGCAAGTTTTTTTCCAATTGGTGCTCAAACGGGATAATCCACAGCTACCACTACGCAGACATCGATATTATGAAAAATTTTTGCATCCAGCGATTTCAGTGTACCGACACTTCGGTGTCCCAGCAGAGCTTAAAATTCCGGCAGATATAGTTGCTGAGGGAAGAAAGTGCTCAGGGAATGCGTGTGGTGATGTGGGAGACTGTGTAGCTTATGTTGGTAATATTTTACTTGGTTTTGACTTTTCAGTTATGAGCAATATTTTACGGGTACCTTATCCGCAATTTCGTGAGCATTTACGGCAAGCAATGCAATCTAATATGACTACCCTAAAGGATTGGGTGAATTATTCCATAACTTATGACGATTTGGCCTCCCGGCTTATAGATGGATTCACAACGCAGTGGGGAGAGTTAAATCCCCAAATACCTGACCAGGAATTAATTGATAAATCAAGCGAAATTTATCAAAGGTCAATTTCTAACGAATGGTTAGAAATGCCAGGTCGCAGGTACTATGATAGAAAAATAAAGATTGCCGAAGGCGTAATGTTGATGGAGAGAAAAATCAATTTAAACAGTAGTGCCGTAGTCCTGGTACGCGATGGAAAAGTTGAGGACATCAATGTCTTTGGTAAAAAAGAGATAGAAAACAAGTTAAGGGGCTATCAAGGAATAAACAAGGCGGAATACGCCGAGGATTTTTCGTGCTAAACAAGGCGTCAAAGCGTGGTAATACTGGAGGTATTGGCGCGTTTTGATAACGAAGTATAGCGCGAAAAATACCGGAGTAAATGACTTGCTTATTTCTTGATAGGTCTCTAAATATAGATATTATTGGGCGACAGTGGAGCGAAGATTTATTGGCCGTAGCAAGTGGGAACGGTTCTTAACTTGCCAGTTATTAAATGGGAGGAAACGTAATGCAATGTAAAAAATACGATATACCCGAAAATCTTTACTATGATACCAATGATTTTTGGATAAAGGTCAATGGTGACGAAGCAGTAGTTGGCATGACTGACTACGGTCAAAGCAATACCGGAGATATCCTTTATCTAGAGTTGTCTAGTGGTGGCGAAACTTTCAAACAGGGGGACAGATTCGGATCTATTGAATCCGGAAAATGGGTAGGAAATTTAACGGCACCCCTGTCCGGACTAGTTATTGATAACAACAATGAAGTTGAGCGTAATCCACGCAAGGTAAATGCGGATGCTTATGGAGAGGGCTGGATGTATCGGCTTAAACTAAGCAATCCTGATGAGGTGAAATCATTAATGGCAGCCAAAGAGTATTCCGAATGGGTTGCCCAACAGATTAACAGCGAAGAGGAGATAGGGTAGAAATATGCAAGAAAACTGGCGTCTATTAGATACTGGATGTTTACCAGCGGCACATAATATGGCTCTGGACCAAGTTATTCTTAATGCGCGCAGTGCAAACCTGGTGCCTAATACCGTTCGTTATCTGCAGTTTGCACCCCATTGTGTACTGGTCGGTTACCATCAATCGGTGGAACTTGAAGTAGAAGAGGAATATTGCCGTGAACATGGCATTGAGATAAATCGGCGAATTACCGGCGGAGGTAATCTATACTGGGACGAGTCACAACTGGGATGGGAATTATATGCCCCTAAAAATACTCCCGGTATACCCAGACGACTTGATGACATGTACCGACTTATGTGTGAAAGTGTTGTAGCCGGACTTGAAAAACTGGGTGTCAAAGCCAAGTTTCGTCCGACTAATGATATAGAAGTAGAAGGTCGCAAGATTTCGGGTACCGGAGGTACGGAAATTGGTGATGCCTTCTTGTACCAGGGTACACTGTTAACCGATTTTGATGTCGATACCATGATTAACGCTTTGAAGCTGCCAATTAAGAAATTGGAGGATAAACAGGTTGATTCCTTTAAACAAAGAGTAACTTGTTTGAAGGAGGTACTTGGATACCTGCCACCCATGGAACAAATCAAGGCAGCACTTGCTGAAGGAATATCCGAAGTTCTGGGAATAACTCTCGAACCGAGTGGCCTTACAGAAGTTGAAAAAAAGGCATTTAAACAGGAATTGCCCAAATTTCAATCTGAGGATTGGATAAGAGGTCTTCGGATAATGCCGCAAGAAAATGATCTTAAAGTAGCAGAACACAAGACCCCAGGAGGATTAATACGGGTATCACTCAGATTAGACCGAAATCGGCAGTGCATAAAGAGTGCTTTTATTACGGGTGATTTTTTTGCTTATCCCGAAAGAAGCATAATGGATCTTGAAGCGGTACTTAAAAACTCTTCCTGCATGCCTGCTGATGTGTTAAATACAGTAAGACAGTTCTTTATAACTCATGAGGTTAATATACCTGGAGTTGATGTAGAAGATTTTTATCATGCGTTATATCTGGCTATGGATAAAGGCTGGTGATAGCAGTGGAATGTCTTGAATATGATATGGTGGTAGTAGGGGCCGGTCCAGCAGGGTCCAGTGCTGCCAGGACAGCATGTAGACATGGAATTACCGTACTTCTTATAGATGCTCGAAAAAATCCGGGAAGTCCGGTGCAATGTGCCGAATACGTTCCTCGTGCAGTGAAGGAATATGTAGCTCTGACACCGGAAGCTGTTGTTCAAAAAATAGATACTCTCTTGACGTTTATTAATGACGAACTAGTCTCTAGCCTGGCAGGACCGGGGTATATGTTAGACCGGGTGGTATTTGACGGAAGTCTGGTACAGAGTGCCCGGGAGGCGGGAGCCGAGTTCTGGCCGGATGCAAAAGCCATATCCAGGACAAATCAGGGCTTAATTGTCAGCCGTTCCGGGAAAGAGAATGTAGAAATTAAATGTAGGATTATTATAGGGGCGGATGGACCTCGGTCAACAGTAGGTCAATGGATGAATAGTGAAAATAAGAATTTTATGGTTGGACTTCAATATAATTTACCTCTATGTAAATATCAGAGCTCAACAGATATTTATTTCAAACCGGAATATGAAGGTGGTTATGCCTGGGTCTTTCCTAAAGGTGAAAATGCCAATGTAGGAATCGGGGTAAACCTGTTACATAAAAATAAGTTACAGTTTTTAATTAAGGATTTTATAGGAAGCTTAGTTGCCCAAGGAAAACTGGCAGATTCCAGACCCGCCTTGAAAACTGGAGGTCTGATACCGGTAGGTGGCCCCTTAGCGGTTACCCAACAAGAGAATATGATTCTCACTGGTGATGCGGCCGGACATACTCATCCGGTTACCGGAGGTGGAATTATGAATGCCATTGTCACCGGACAAATGGCAGGAGAGATGGCTGCTCAGGCAGTAATTAACAATGATTTAAACCTTTTGTCGCAATATCCCCTGCAGTGGCAGTCATTTCTAGGTAGATATCTGGATCGGGCTACCCAGCAGCGAAAAGATATGGATC
>JAQUUV010000157.1 GCA_028693695.1 Syntrophomonas sp. | reverse complement strand
GATGACCCTGCTCCTTTAAAAGACAGGAGTAAACCGTACCCAAAGCTCCTAAGCCAAAAACCAGAATCTTCATTTCTGCTACCACCCTTCCCCAACGCAGCATATACATTACTACATTTATTTAATACATTTTAATATATTTCGGCTACTTATGGGGAACTTATTCTACTTCCATCACTTTATCATACCCAAACTACGGTAAGTTTCAGCATCAGCCTTACCGGTAGGATTAAGGCCGTGCCATTTCTGATAATACTTCACAGCCAGTTCGGTCATAACTCCATATCTACCATCCGCATTATCAAAGATTATCCCCTTTTCTTTAAGCCGACTCTGCAGATAAACTACATCCTGCCCATAAGCCTTCCGTTGCAAATTACGTACCTTAAAATTACGTGGGAATATTTGCCCATTTTCCACAATTCTAACCGGGGTGCCCATAGGAATGAGTGGATATAGGGCCTCCACATCTTTATTTCTCATCCGGATACATCCATGAGATGCAGAATAACCAATGGAACCTGGCTGATTGGTTCCATGAATACCATATATACCCCATGGCACGCTCAGTCTCATCCAACGAGTTCCGAAACCGTTACCCCAACTATACGACTTTTGCACTATCTTCCATTCACCCAAAGGTGATGGGGTTGAACTCTTACCTACCGCTACCGGGAACTTTTTGATCTGCTGACCATCAGAAAAAACAATCAGGCTATGTTTAACCACATCAATTTCTATACTTATCTTGGCTTCTCCCTCCGGCTGGGTTAAACAAGGCGCCTCCGGTTCATCATTAATGAGCCTTTCCCATACTTCTTGGGTAACCCTGCCATCTACGGCCAGGTTATTGGCCACCTGGAATAAACGTATGACCTCACTGGTAGACTGACTAAATACCCCATCCGGTTCTATTTCATAACCCATGTCTCGCAGAAGAGCCTGCACCATCCATACGGCATCCCCCTGCAATTGGGGGGTTGCCAAATATAAAGCAGGAAAATCAGTTCGATCCACTCTTTCGATTGAACCCGGCTTTGATAATGATTCTGCTTCCTGAGCTTGAGCTAAACCGACTGAAAAAACAATTACAAACAACAGCGTTATTAATATTAAAGGGAACCTCGAAGCACGCACCACAAAGTAACCTCCTCCATTTTAATTAGTTGTTAAATATATTGCCCCAAAATAGCTGAATAAATCACTTATTGCTTGCTAAAATCAAGCAAATATTCTCAAGTTTCATACGGCGCATAATAAATCCACCCATAGGTTCCGTTATTATCGATTTTAACTTAGTTATGAAGAAAAACTCCATATTAGGGATTTCGTTAGATCATTAGAAGGATTTTACTATTTTATGTATAATATTATTAAGATAATAGAATTTAATGTTTAGATTCCAAGGCATAAAGTGGCATCTCAAAATATTTTTACGAATGCAGATACTATTTGCCATTATATGCACTTCGTGACTCCATTGATGCCCCGCGTTATTAGTGCAAAGAATCTCGCAGTAATTATTTACAATATTTAATTAATTTAAGGAGGGCTTGTCTATGATAACCACTACAACGGTTGAATCCTTCAAAGAACTTGCTCCGCTAATTGTCAATCTTTTTCCTGATGGTGTTATTTTTGCAACCACGGATCGTAACCATATTAACTGGAAGGTGGCTTCCGATGTTTTTAATATTCCTGCCTTTGCCGTCGGGGCATCAGTCAGGTTGAACGGAGGACCCTATAATGCTATACGAGAGCAGAAAACTACTACCGAAAAGGTCCCTCGGGCTGTCTATGGAATGCGACTAATTTTGACTTCTATACCAATATTCGATCAAGATTCACTAGAGGGAACACTTATTATTGGTATCCCGCGCCTCAATACGATTGCCCAAGCTTTCAACACCTTTGCACCATTGGTTGCTAATATGTTTCCTGAAGGCGGTTTCCTTTATATGAGCGATCTGGAGAAAATAGCTTATCGGCAGGCTGCGGACAAATTCGATATGCCGGATCTTCAAATCGGATCCTTGCTGGATAATAAAGGCATTGCCGCCGAGGTTATTCAAACCAAAAAGGTAATTAATCGAGAATTGGATGCTAGTTCTTATGGCTTCCCGGTAACCATGAAAACCTACCCCCAGTTTGACGAGGACGACCCCAGTAAGGTAGTAGCCACCTTTGGGGTAGCAACCCCCCGCGCTAAAGCGCTGCAATTAAGAACTATGGCCAGTAACATGGACAAAGGATTAGTAGAAATAGCATCGGTGCTGGAAGAACTCGCCTCATCGGCCACCGACATAACCGCCAATGAACACCATCTCCACCAAAATGTAAAAGATGTTTATAAACTATCCGAAGACATCAATGCAGTCCTGGGATTTATCCAACAGATTGCCGATGAAACCAAGATGCTGGGGCTCAATGCCGCTATAGAAGCAGCCCGGGCAGGTGATGCTGGTCGTGGTTTCGGAGTGGTTGCAGAAGAAATAAGAAAACTATCCGATCAGTCAAAAGGAACAGTAATAAAGATCCGTCAGTTGACCGAAAACATCAAGAAAAAAATAAACGAAACCACTCAGAACAGTGAAATCACCCTACGGGCCAGCGAAGAACAGGCCGCCGCCACCCAAGAGATGACTGCCAGCGTTGAGGAAATTACCAGCATGGCGGGAGAATTGGATACGATGGCCAAAGATATGTAAGTGCAAGAATCTGCTAGGCTGATGACAGAAGTGAAGATCAAGGCATGAGAAAATCCCGTGATTGAGGCGGTATAATGTATGGGGGGAGAAGTTAGCACTAACTAATTTCTCCCCTTTTGTTTTTTATAATACAATCCTTTGTCCGACTTGCTTTTGATAAAGCCCGACCAACATCCAAAAAGAATAGGCGGTAGGATTTTCATTAATGGATCCGGCAAAAAGCAAGAATTGGTCCCGGACATTTTTATCCAGGTTCGCGTTGCCGGTCATTCGCGCCAAACGCAGAAAGTTCAAGGTTGCTACCGCATTATCCGAAGGTATCGCCCCATCATAGATTTCCTTTGGTCGGATCAACAGCTCCTCACTGTCTTCACCATAGAAAAACAGTCCACCCTTTTCTTTATCCCAAAATAATTTGAGTAAATCATTATTTAGTTCCTGAGCTAGCTCTAAAAAACGATTATCAGACCCGGCTTCATGCAACTCAATTAAGCCCCATATTAAAAAGGCATAATCCGCAGCATAAGCGGGATAGACAGCCTCACCATCCCGGTATCTGGCCAGAAGTCGACCGTCCTCTCGGCGTAAGTTTAGTAAAATAAAATCCGCAGCTCGCTCAGCTGCCAGCAAATATCGCTTATCATTTAAAATCCGATATCCCATGGCCATAGCTGCTATCATGAGGCCATTCCAGCCGCTCAGAATTTTATCATCCTTCAGCGGTTTAACTCGTTTTTCCCGTTGAATATATAGTGACTGTCGCTCTAGCTCCAATTCTGCTCTTGCATCTTTAGTATTAGAACTTCGAATAAGGTTGGGAATATTCCTGCCCTCAAAATTACCTGCTTCAGTTATATCATATATTTCACAATAGGCAGTCCCTCGCGGGCCAAGGACGGCCATTACCTCATCGCGACTCCAAGCGTAAAATCTTCCCTCCTCCCCTTCTGAATCAGCGTCTTCCGCCGAGTAAAATCCCCCTTCCGGGGAAGTCATATCCCGTAATATATAGGTAAATATCTCACGTGCTACCCGACCGTATAAATCACTCCCAGTAAGACGATATGCTTCCAGATAAGCCATAGCCAGAAGGGCATTATCATATAGCATCTTTTCAAAATGAGGCACCAGCCATTTTCTATCTGTGGAATAACGAGCAAACCCAAACCCGACATGGTCATAAATGCCCCCCTGGTACATACTGATCAGAGTTTTCTCTACCATTTGCAAAGCCTTTTTTTCTCCATTTAGTTCATAGTATTTAAGCAGGAAAAGTAAAGTATGGGGAGTAGGAAACTTCGGCGCCGAGCCAAAGCCCCCGTAAGCACTATCAAAAGCTTGATCGTACTGCTGGAATGCTCGAACCAAAACCTTTTCCGACAACTGTATGCCCGTCTTAACCCCGGGTGTCTTTTTTATCAGGTTACTGATTTCCTGCCCAGCATTCAAGGCCGTTTCTCGGTCGTTTTTCCACAGTTCTGACAATCGCGGTAGCAGTTCTAAAAGTCCTGCCATTCCACCCCGGCTTCGCGGGGGCAGATACGTAGCAGCATAAAAAGGATGTCGCTCCGGGGTCATGATGATGGTTAAAGGCCATCCTCCACTACCAGTCAGAGTCTGGCAAACCTGCATATAGATATGGTCTATATCCGGTCTTTCCTCCCGATCAACTTTAATACAGACAAAATCCTGGTTCAGCAGGTCCGCTACTGCGGTATCCTCAAATGATTCTCTTTCCATCACATGGCACCAATGACAAGTCGAATAGCCGATACTAAGGAATACCGGCTTATCTTCTCTTTCCGCTTTTTGAAAAGCTTCCTCACCCCAGGGATACCAATCAACGGGATTGTATGCGTGTTGCAGTAAGTACGGGGATTTCTCATTTATTAGACGGTTCGCTTTCCTACCTAAATCTAATGATATACTCATTATTTAATCATCTCCCATTACTATGCTTTTTGTTTATGTTGCCCTTTTTAACATTAATTAATTGTAAGCGAGAGCGTAATGGTTTTGTATGCCTCAATGTTTTGATGTTTACCAGAAATATTTCCCTGGAAGTTGCCGAAGAAGCCATTGGAATTCATGGCGGCGGTCTCCAAATAATGTCCGTTCATTGCTGCTTCAAACCAAAAAACGTCTATAGATCCCTCCTGGCTAATACGAAGTCTCATATCTACACTCACCACTTAATGTTGTCGTACTTGACTGCGTAGTATAGTTGTTATGCGTCATAAAATTAATTCAATAGAATGTTAAATCATATATACTTAACTTATTATGGTAGTTCATTGGGAATAAGTGAACTATCCCCACAGGAGGATTAATATGCGTATATTAGTTTTAAACGGTAGTCCACGCAAAAATGGAACAGTTGCAAATCTCCTTAAAAGTGTTGTTGACGGTATTTCTAATAGATATGAGGTAGAGTGGATTAATGTATATGAACTTAACATCAAGCCTTGTATTGGATGCATGAAGTGCCGGACAGACCAAGAATGCCATTCAATTTTATCGCAGCCGAAAGCAGAGGAGCAATAAGAGCAGTCAATGAAGTATGCATTATGGAGGATATAGACTCCTGGGCAAGATTGTAAAATCAGGCACTAAGGCAAGTCCAGTAATTT
>JAQUUV010000156.1 GCA_028693695.1 Syntrophomonas sp. | reverse complement strand
TCCACCATTTTCCTATAAAAGTTCCCATTCCCAATAGAATTAGAGTAGGCATAGGTAACCGTACCCCTGAAGACTGAAACATGCCCACAAATATGGGCATTACGAAGGTAATTATAAAAAATATCACCAGAATGGCAAAAGTCGCGACAATCAAAGGGTATATTGAGGCTGACTTTAGCTTAGAATTAATCTCCTGCTCCCTCTCCAGATGATAACTGAGTCGCTCCAAGACTATTTCCATAACTCCTCCCAATTCCCCGGCCCTTACCATACTTATGTATATCTTCGAGAAAATCCTGGGATGATTGGCAAACGCCTCCCATAGAGCCAGTCCGGCCTCAATGTCCTCTCGGATTTTAAGAACCGCATTTTTCAGCCTTTTATTGGCAGTCTGTTCTTCCAAAATTTTAAAACAGCGCAGTATAGATAGCCCTGCCGCCAACATGGTGGACAATTGCCGGGTTAGAGTTACCAGGTCGCGATTCCCCACCTTTTTTAAGTCGTATAGATTAAAATTGAATAGCAGATCCCTGCTTACTGTCTGCACCTCTTTTAATCGGACTATATAGTATCCCTGGCCTAACAGGCTTTCAATTACAATGTGCTTATGTTCGGCCTCCAGCATACCGACTTTCAACCGACCCTGTTGATCTCTCACCCGATATTCAAATTTCAAAACTCTCCCCCGTTAACCTTACCGTTATTAAATGCCCACCATATGTTTTCTACCTACCCACTAATTATGCCCCCAAGAAAACTACTTTCATTACCTCTTCCAGGGACGTTAAACCCTGCCTAGCTTTAGCAATACCGTCATCTCTGATGCTAATCATGCCTTCTTCCACTGCCGCTGTTTGCAGATCATCTGAGCTATCACCTCGGTTTATTGCAGAGCGCACCCGCGGACCCATTATCATTATTTCGTGTAGAGCTATCCGACCCTGGTATCCAAGTTGTCTGCACATGTTGCAGCCAATAGGCCGATAAAATATTTGTCCGCTTTCCTCTGCTATACCAAGCCTAACAGCAATATCATGATCCAACGCATATTCTTTGCAACAGTTCCCGCAGAGTTGACGTACTAGACGCTGGGATACTACCCCCGCTAGAGAGGTAGCAAGCAGATATTCCTCTATACCCATATCAGTTAAACGAGCAACTGTACCTATAGCGCTGTTAGTATGCACAGTAGATAAAACCAGGTGCCCGGTCAAGGAAGCCTGTACCACCAACTGAGCGGTCTCGTAATCGCGAATCTCCCCCACCATTATTATGTCGGGGTCCTGCCTTAAAACAGAGCGGAGACCGCTAGCAAAGCTAAGGCCTGCTTTGGGATTTGTCTGTACCTGATTAATACCTTCCAGAGTATATTCGATGGGATCCTCCAAGGTGATAATGTTTTTATCCACAGAGTTGATTTCACCAAGAATGGAATAGAGAGTTGATGTCTTTCCAGAGCCTGTAGGACCGGTCACCAGAAGCATTCCGTGAGGTCTCCGGGATACTGAAAGTAGTCGTTCCTTGTTTATACTACTCAATCCTAAATTATCAATGCGAGTAATAGCATTCTTTCGATCTAATACTCGCATTACCACCTTTTCTCCATGAGAGGTTGGTAAGGTAGAAACACGAAAATCAACTTCTCGGGTCTCAATGATCATTCGGAAACGGCCATCCTGTGGAATTCTTTTTTCAGCGATATCCATACCTGCCATAATTTTAACCCGAGAAACGACTGCCGCCAGCGATATTTTAGGCAAGGTTAATACCTCATAAAGTTCTCCATCCACGCGGAACCTAACCCTAATATCTAATTCCTGGGCTTCGATATGTATATCACTACAGTGCCCTTGTACGGCCTGAATCAGTATCGAATTCACCATGCGGATTATGGGAGCATCATCGACAACACGCAGTGACTGCGTTTCTTTAATTCTTGGAATGGTTTTGCTTCCACCCTGCTTAAGTTCGCTCAATATTTTTTCCATGTTGGGATCCAGTCTAAATGCCAGGTACTGGCGTATAGCCGTATCCATCTCCTTTTCACTGGCCAAAACTGGCACCACTTCTAAATCAGTTGCCATACAAACATCATCAATGGCCTGATGATTCCATGGATCGGCCATCGCTAGAGTGATAGTGTTTTTCTTGCGGGAAATAGGCAGGATCTTATGAAGGCGGATGATCTGTGGAACTAGGAGCTTCACAACTTCGGGATCAATCTTTATACTACTCAAATGAACAAACGGTATTCCCAGCATAAACTCCATAGTCTCTATTAGCTGCTGTTCGCTTAAGATTCCTCTTTCAACCAGAATCTTACCCAATTTTTCACCTGTTACGACCTGTTTCCGAAGAGCAGATTGGAGTTGTTCTTCGGTTATAATGCCTCGGCTAATAAGGATTTCCCCTATCATCCTGCGCTCTACACCCTTTACTCTCTCCGACCTGTTTTTCATATCTACCTCCTGCACTGGTTTAAGCAAAACCTCCGAAGAATAGCTTTAATCAAAACTAGCTTCTTTAACACCTGTGCAGAGCAATTACAATATTGGTTTTATAAACATGCTAGCAATAAGTTTTCCGTGCCCATTTAACAGGTTTGTATATATTTCTATATTAAACCATATTATTCCTTTATTTATCTAAAATTATTTGATTATTTTTTTATCCATAACAATTTCCCACCTAAAGGGATCCTGAAACAACAATATTGGATTTTATTTACGAGGAATTTTTGGATGGTACAAGACAGAGGAAGAGGCATGGTTAGGTTTTTAGGGGCCATCAAAGCGACCCCTAAATATCATAGCGGGCTGCAATAGGCATTCTACGGCCTGCTCCGAAAGCCCGTGAACTGACCTTTAGTCCTGGTGCCGCTTGTTTCCTCTTATACTCATTTCTATTTACCGTCTTAATTACCCACTGGACCGTTTCCGCATCAAAACCCTGAGCTATGATGTCTGCAGCCGAAAAGTTTTCTTCAACATAATAATTTAGAATGGCATCCAAGACATCATAAGGTGGCAAGGTATCCTGATCCTTCTGCCCCGGCTTCAATTCAGCTGAAGGTGCCTTCTCTACTGTCGCCCTAGGTATAACTTCCTGCTCCCGGTTAATATAGCCAGTAAGTTCATAAACCATCGTCTTGGAGACATCCGCCAGGACGCTCAGTCCCCCACACATGTCGCCGTATAGAGTGCAGTAACCAACAGCTATTTCACTTTTATTGCCGGTAGATAAAACCATCGAGCCATACTTGTTAGCAAAAGCCATGAGGATATTACCTCGAATTCGGGCCTGAATATTTTCTTCTGTAATATCCGACTCTTTCCCGGCGAAGTGGTCTTTTAGGGTTCCTAAGTAAGCTGAAAAAATATCAGATATAGAGATAATCTTGAAATCAATATTCAGGTTATGAGCCAAGCTGCGCGAATCATCCACACTGCCCGCTGACGAATAGACTGAAGGCATAGATATCCCCAGCACATTTTCTTTGCCCAATGCAGCTACCGCTAGGCAAGCTGTTACAGCCGAATCTATTCCTCCGGAAAGACCAATAATCGCCCGGGAAAAACCGCATTTACGAAAATAGTCACGGATTCCCAGTACCAGAGATTGATAAAGCGATTGCATATCGTTCTGAGGATAATAATTACCGCTTTCTCCCTTTTGATCAGTGATTATTGTCTGCACATCTTCCTCGAAAGCGGAAAACAACACTACCATTTTCCCATCTTTATCAATAAACATACTACGACCGTCAAAGATAAGCTCGTCATTAGCGCCCACCTGATTTACATAGATCAAAGGCACACCATAATTTCTGGCATGCTTACTCATCAGTCGAAATCTTACGTCTTCCTTATTAATAAAATAGGGTGAAGCAGATATATTAACCAATAAATCAATTCCTTTTTGGGCTAGTTCTTTAATTGGATCAAAATTATAGCAAACCGCACCCCGCCACCAATCCTTATCGTTCCAGGCATCCTCGCAAATAGAAATTCCCAGCCTAAGGCCTTTGAATTTTATAGTATTAATACTGGCAGGAGGCTCAAAATATCTGGCCTCGTCAAATACATCATAAGTTGGAAGCAAGGACTTGTGCTGGGTCAATAATATTTCCCCCTGGTAAATCAATAGAGCAGAATTATATAGGCTATGACCGGTTGAATTACCAGTAGGCAATGGCGCTCCAAATAGAATGCCTGTCCCTGTATAGTCCAAAGAAAGCTTTATTAGTTCTTGAATGGCTGCATTGACTCTATCTATAAAAGCAGATCTCTCTAATAAATCACGAGGAGGATATCCAACCAGGAATAACTCCGACAATATTAATAAATCCGATTCCTGGGCATGGCAAATTGACCAGAGCTCAGTAATCCTTTTCAAGTTACCTGTAATGTCCCCTACCACTGGGTTCAATTGAGCCATTGTTATTCTCATTTTTTTTGCGCTCCTATCTTTGACGTTATCATAGATTAACCCTTAAACAACTATTTTCGGCGAGCTCCATCTGATTCAATGCCTGCAAAATGTCATTTATAACCGTATCCATATTCTTGGCGCTGGTGTTTACCCTTATATCCGCGCAGGCATAGAATCCTTCTCTTTCCTGTAATAGCCTTTCAATATCTTCTACGCTAACATTTTTCTTTAAAAGAGGCCGGGTTCCCTTTTTGCGGTTAACCCTATTAAAGATATCTGCAGGGATAGCATCCAGGCAAATTAATATGCCGTTTTCTCTCAGAGCAGTAATATTTCCATCTACTAGAACAGTTCCACCTCCGGTGGCGATAACAGTATCTTCTCGCATTCCCATCTTACGTGCTATCAAAAGCTCCTCCGAACGAAATCTAAGCTCTCCATAGCGCTTAAATATTTCCGCAATGGACATGCCAATGACCGATTCAATCTCACGGTCCATATCCACAAACTCCATTTTTAATTTTTGTGCCAATCTGATACCAATTGAGCTTTTACCCGTACCCATAAAGCCGATTAGGACTATATTTTTACCCATTTCCACACCTTTTCTACATAATCACAATAACGATCATAGTTCTCTTGGATCTGACCCATGAAATCACCGCCGAATTTATCCAGAAAAGCGGCAGCAATCCCATAAGCCATCATGGATTCACCCACCACACCAGCGGCAGGAACTGCGCAAATATCAGAGCGTTCCACATCTGCCTTCTGCTCTACCCACTGGTTTGTGTTTACACTAACCAGTGGTTTATACAGCGTAGGAATAGGCTTCATATACGCTCGGGCTATTATCATTTCCCCATTGCTCATGCCGCCTTCTATTCCCCCAGCATGATTACTCAGGCGGTAAACCCCTCTGTCTTCCTG
>JAQUUV010000009.1:8625-25839 GCA_028693695.1 Syntrophomonas sp. | reverse complement strand
GTGATTCCTGCGAAAACCAGCGCGCAGACGCCGATTACCGCAACGGTCTCCAGCGCAATTCTCTGAAATTCCTTTTTGTTAGCCATAATTCTTTTCATACTATCTACTTCCTTTCGTTTTTGGTTTTGTGATCACCTTGCCAGTATAAGGCAGCATGATTTTTAACCTGTTAACGACTTGTTAGAGAGTTGTAAAAAGTGATGGTTGTTATCGTTCCTTCTCCTAACTGCGAAACAAAGCTGAGCTGGGCACCGTGGCAGGCGACAATCAGTTCGCAGATGGAAAGGCCTAGTCCCACTCCTCCCTCCGCTCTGCTGCGGGCTTTATCCACGCGGTAAAAGGCCTCGGTAACGTGGCTTATCTGCTCATCGGTCATTCCTCTGCCGTTGTCCCGGACCTCAATGACTTTATTTCCATCTTGCATGAAGGACTTCAGGTTCACTTTGCCCCCGGATATGCAGGCCTTTATCGCGTTGTCCGTCAGGTTCACCAGCAGGCTCTGAAGCAAGTCGCGGTCACCGTCCAGCAATTTAAATCCGGATTCATAGGCCAGAGTAATCTGCTTCTCTTCCGCTTTCGCATACATTGTTTCCGACACGCTTTGCAAGAGCTCTTCCATCACCACCGGTGCAAAGATAATATCGCCGCTGCGCAGATAAGCCAGATCCAGCAAGCGGTAGGCAATATTTTGCAGGCGGTGGCTCTCCGACATAATATAGCCGGTAGCTTCCAGTTTATCCGCTTCAGTAATCGCGGCCTTCTGTATATATTCTGCATATCCGTAAATGCTGGTCAGCGGGGTACGCAGCTCATGGGCAAAATTATCGATGAAGCGCTGCTTTTGTGCTGCTGCCTCGGCCAACTGGGCAATCTGATTCTCAATTGCATCTGCCATGTTGTTGAAGCTTCCGGCCATCTCTGCGAGTTCATCGTCACCGGTGACAGGCAGCCGATTGGCATAATCACCGCTGGCAATACTTTGAGAAGCCTCCGAGATCTGCCGGAGCGGTTTAAAGATGCGGCTTAGGAGCAGAATCAGACACACGGCCAAAAGGGAGGAAACTGCTATTCCAATCAGAAACAGGAGACTTGTCATCTGCTTCCACGAGTCGGTATGTTCAGACAAATCATAATAGTAGGAAAACACATAGGTATCATAGGGGATGGGAAGAGCACCACTGATACTGATATACTTCCTGTCCGGCGACGCGACAGTAGAGATGATCCGTTGGCCTACCGGAGGTATCTGCGGTGTTTTGGTCAGCTTCTGTTCCGGCGGCAGACTTGAGTAAAGGGTCTGGCTGTTCTGCGCCAGCGCTAGATACACATTCTGTTTGCCATAATAGCTGACATACGAGCCGAACAGGGATGACAGTGCACTTTCTGCTGCGGAGCCCCTTCTTTCTAAAGCATTCAGATCCTTGGCCAGAGCGGCCGTGATAAAATCATGTTCTCGCAGACAGCTCGACCGGGTATTATTGAGGCTGGTATTCAAGTTTACAATCGTAATCAACAGAATACTGCCGTTAAAAAACAAGAGGAACAGCACCAGTGTCAGCAAATAAGTTTTCCGTTTCATCGTTCTCATCAGTCCTCTCTTAAGGCATCCTATACCTCCAGACGGTAGCCCAGCTTATAAACCGTTATAATGCGCTCCTCCAAGCCCAACTTTTTGCGCAGTTTCTGAATATGTACATCCACAGTGCGAGAATCCCCCTCGTAATCATAACCCCAGGCCAGATTCAGCAGTTTTTCCCTTGATAAGGCGATATTGCGATTTACCACCAGAGCCTCGAGCAGATCAAATTCCTTGGGCGTGCAATCGATTACAGCCCCATCCCAAAAGATCTGCCGGCTGTCAAAATGGATGGTAACATTGTCAATGGCAAAGAATTTGGCTTCCTTTTTCGTCCGGCGCAATACTGCATCCACCCGGGCCAAGAGTTCCAACATTTCAAACGGTTTGGTCAGATAATCATCCGCTCCCATGGTCAGCCCCTTCACCCGGTCGGATAAACTGCTTTTGGCCGTCAGAAAGATCGTGGGAACCCCGCGGATTTTCTCAAAGACTTCAAAACCATCCAGCCCAGGCAGCATTACATCCAAAAGAATCAGATCATAGTCATGCTGCTCTATTATCTCAACTGCTGCTTGTCCGTCATATACAGAGGAACACTTATGCCCCACCAGTTCCAGATTCTTTCTAATCAATGTATTGATCGGTATTTCATCCTCAACAATTAAAATCTCCGCCAATTAAATCACCTCAGAATAACTGTATCATAGAGTTGTTAGGGAATTGTTAAGATTTGTCTTGCGAATCAAACCCAGTACCTTTACTTTTTCGTCCCTCAGCCTCAAGGCCGCCTGGATGAACCGCAATGCACGGATTCGTTCTTTAAAAGTAAGCAGACTGTTCCGGAATATGCAAATAAAAAAGAATGATGGCTATAAGTGCAGGAAAATCACGGCAAATATAGAAGAGAAAATTTATGGATAAGAAGATCAATAGATTAATAACAAGGGGGACTAAAAAAATGGCAAAAACTACTGAAGGCAAATGTTTATGCTGTGGCGGATTTTTCAGCAAGGGTTCTATGAACAAGCATCTTCAGAATTGTATTCCCAGAAAGGCGGAATATGAAACTGCAGAAATCGAAAAAACCGAAAGCTATTATTGTATTTTTATACAAGGACAATATAGCCCGGAATATTGGATTTATGTGGATATACCCGCCAATACGACCTTGAAGGTGCTGGATGGTTTTTTGCGGGACATTTGGCTGGAATGCTGCGGTCATATGAGCCAATTCATAATTGATAAACAAACGTATTCATCATATGCTGATAGAGAATTTGGAGAAAGAAGCATGAATACAAAATTGAGCAGCGTTTTGACAGTGAGTGAACAGTTTAAACATGAGTATGATTTTGGTTCAACTACAAATTTGAAGCTGAAGGTCGTAGCGGAGTTTAACGGCAAGAAAAGAAAGAATAAGGCTAAATTGATGGCCAGAAACAATCCGCCGATTATTGAGTGTTCTTATTGCGGAAGTCCTGCGACCAATATATGCTGCGAGTGCATTTATGACGGAAAAGGCTATCTTTGTGATACTTGTTTGGAAAAACATGAATGCGGAGAAGAAATGTCTATGCCGATTGTTAATTCTCCAAGATCAGGAGTTTGCGGTTATACGGGCGGTCGTTATGATTAATCAAGTGATGAATCGCATTTTAATCGTCGAGGATGATACCGCCCTAAGCAACGGCATTGTCCTTGCTCTAAAAGATGATCACTCTACTTTTGTGCAGGCGTATGATATTGCTGCCGCCAAGCAACAGCTGAGAGACAACGTCTTTGATTTGGTGATCTTAGATGTCAATTTACCGGATGGCAATGGTCTTGACCTTTTAGCTGAGGTTCGGCGGACGTTGGCCTTGCCTGTAATTGTCCTGACCGCCAATGATTTGGAAACGGATATTGTAACAGGTTTTGAACTTGGTGCGGATGACTACATCACAAAACCTTTCAGCCTGATGGTGCTGAGGGCAAGGGTAGGCGTCCAACTGAGAAAGGGCAGACAGCAACTTTCCGATAGCGTACAGATTGATGCGTTTTCCTTTTCCTTTGAAAAGATGGAGTTTTTGAGGGATGGCAAACTCATTGAACTCAGCAAAACCGAGCAGAAATTGCTCCGGGTCTTGATAGAAAACAGAGGAAAAATCATTTCCCGTTCAGATTTGGTGGACAGGATTTGGACAGACGGGGCAGCATATGTTGACGAAAATGCCCTGTCTGTTACCATAAAAAGACTGCGTGATAAATTGGAAAAACTTCCGTCTGCGCCGCACTATATCAAAACGGTCTATGGCATCGGCTACACCTGGGCGGTAAAGTGATATGAATACGCTTGATTACGCCTGTATCGGGATTGCCATTGCCGCGGTATTCGTGGCTGCGATTGTGATTATCTTTTACCACCAAAGGACCAAGAAAACGCTTAAAAAGATTGCGGATATGTTGGACACAGCTATAAACGGCAGCTTTGCCCAAGGTGTTTTTGATGAATCTGCTTTGTCCGCGGTGGAAGCTAAGCTGGCCCGTTATCTTTCTATCTGTGCGGTATCTTCCCAGAATCTGCTGGCGGAAAAGGATAAAATAAAAGGGCTGATCTCTGACATTTCTCATCAGACCAAAACGCCCATTGCCAATATCCTACTCTATTCACAGCTGCTCAGTGAACACGAATTGCCTGAGGACTGTACCGTTTGTGTGCAAGCCTTGTCTGCGCAGGCGGAAAAGCTGAATTTCCTCATCAGTGCTTTGGTGAAAACATCACGTCTGGAAACGGGTATTATTACGGTTTTACCTAAACCGGAAGCCCTACAAAGGTTACTGGACGAAGCGCGGGAACAAATCAGGCCAAAGGCGGAAGCCAAGGGTATTTTTGTTGTCCTGGAAGATACACAGAGCAGCGCCTATTTTGACCTGAAATGGACGATCGAAGCAGTTTATAATATTCTGGATAATGCCATAAAATACACCGCAAGTGGCGGGAGTATTACCTTAAAAGTCCTACCCTATGAGCTGTTCTGCCGTATTGATATTACCGACAATGGGATGGGGATTGCCGAGGAGGAACAAAGCAAAATATTCACCCGTTTCTACCGCTCGGGGGCCGCGGTCAATCAAGAAGGCGTTGGCCTGGGGCTTTTTTTGGCCAGAGAGATCGTTTCAGCTGAGGGCGGCTATATTAAGGTGTCATCGCAACCTGGTAGTGGTTCTACCTTTTCAATTTTTTTGCCCAGGGAAAAGTAAATCTTGCAAAACTGTTAGATTTCAGAAAGATTGTGGAAAGATTGGTTTGGTATAGTCAGTATTGTGGGCAACTGCGATACAGACTATTTTCTTTTGGAGGGAAACAAAATGACAATACTGGAAACAACGAACCTGAAAAAATACTACGGCAGCGGGGATACAACGGTCAAAGCGTTAGACGGTGTAGACTTCACCGTGGAGAACGGGGAGTTTGTGGCCATCGTCGGTACATCCGGCAGCGGCAAGTCTACCCTTCTCCATATGCTGGGCGGGCTTGACCGTCCAAGCAGCGGCACAGTCAGCGTTGATGGCAAGCAAATCTTTTTGCTGAAAGACGAAGAACTGACGATTTTTCGCCGCAGAAAAATCGGCTTTGTGTTTCAGAATTATAATCTTGTGCCGGTGCTCAATGTGTATGAAAACATTGTGTTACCCATCCAACTGGATGGCAACGAGCCGGACACTGAATACTTGAATCAAATCATCAAAACACTTGGTTTAGAAAGTAAAGTTCATAATCTGCCGAATAATCTCTCCGGCGGTCAGCAGCAGCGTGTGGCCATTGCCCGTGCCCTAGCCGCTAAGCCTGCCATTATTCTTGCCGATGAGCCGACCGGAAATCTTGACAGCAAAACCAGCCAGGATGTTCTGGGGCTGTTAAAGGTCACCAGCGAAAAGTTCAGCCAGACCATTGTCATGATTACACATAACGAGGAAATTGCCCAGTTGGCAGACCGCATCATCCGCCTTGAGGACGGAAAAATCGTGGGTGGTGAAGGCCAATGATCAAGGTGAAGAACCAAAAAGCGATTCGCAATTTGGCTGACAAGAGCTTTCGAGCCAATAAATCCCGAAACCTGATTGCCATCATGGCCATTGCGCTGACGACTGTGCTCTTTACTACACTTTTTACGATGGGGATGGGTACGGTGGAGAGTATCCAACAAGCCACGATGCGGCAGGCAGGCAGCTCCGGTCACGCTGTCTTAAAGTATATTACCGATCAGGAATTTGAAGATGTTAAAGAACATCCGCTCATTAAAGAAATTGCCTATAACCGTATGTTAAGCGACGATGTGGAAAACGAAGAGTTTTTGAAGCGCCGTGCGGAATTTTGGTATTATGATGATGTGGGACTGAAGTTTGGATTTTGTGAGCCCACTAGCGGACATAAACCTGTGGCTGAAAACGAAGTGATTGCTGACACTAAGACCTTGCAGCTGATGGGGGTCCCCTTGGAGGTAGGCGCACCCCTTACCCTGACGCTTAACATCAGGGGGGAGGAAATACAGCGCGATTTCGTCCTGGCAGGCTGGTGGGAGAGCGATCCCGTCTTTAACATCGGGTTAATCTTTGCCTCACGTTCCTATTTAGATATCCATTTGGATGAACTGCAAAATACTTATAAACAGGATAATTCTCTGACAGGGGTCATCAAAGCTTATATCATGTTCGGCAACAGTATGGATTTAGAGGGCAAACTCACCAAGGTAATTACCGACAGGGGTTATTCTATAGATGAAAACGCTCCTAATTATCTGGAGCATAATGTGAACTGGTCGTACCTTTCCACAAACTTTGGTATGGACGCGGGCACGCTGATTGCGCTGCTTTGCGGTTTGTTGTTAATCGTATTCACCGGTTATCTCATTATTTATAACATTTTTCAGATTTCCGTCATGAAGGATATCCGTTTTTATGGCCTCCTAAAAACCATCGGGACAACCGGGACTCAGATCCGCCGGATTATCCGCAGACAGGCACTGATACTTTCCGCCATAGGAATTCCAATCGGACTAATTGCAGGTTTTTTTACCGGCAAATCTCTGGTTCCCCTCATTATGAACAATTCCACCTATGCCGTAAGTGCGGTGTCTGTCTCGCCCAGCCCGTTGATATTCATCGGCTCGGCGTTGTTCGCCTTGGTTACCGTGCTCATCAGCACCTTTAAGCCAGGCAGGATAGCCGCCGCTGTCTCACCGGTGGAGGCAGTGCGGTATACGGACGGAAATACCAAGCAGAACTCTAAACTGAAAAAATCCACCGCCGGCGGGAAAATGCCCCGTATGGCCCTGGCCAATTTAGGACGCAACAAAAGACGCACCGTTCTGGTCGTCATCAGCTTGTCACTGAGCCTTGTGCTGCTGAATACGGTGTTTACGCTGTCTCAGAGCATTGATATGGATAAGTTCCTCTCCAAATTTGTGGACACCGATTTTCTGATTGCCCATGCCGACTACTTTCAAAATGACTTTATCGGTCCCGAAAACCAAACCAGTGAGAGCATGATTCAGGTGGTGGAAGCGCAGCCCGGATTTGAAGAGGGTGGGCGCCTGTACGGTGGCAGGGAGGAACTGTTTGCATCAGAAGACGAAAAGAACACCACCCAGGGTTATAACATCAACTCCTACGGCGACTTCATGGCTGCAGTCTATGGTCTTGAGGATCTGCCTCTTCACCGGCTGGAACTGATCGACGGCGTACTTGATTTTGCCAAGCTGGCCACAGGTAAGTACATCATGGAAGGTGTTAAGTTAGATGATAACGGCGTGCCGGAAATGGACAGCATTCATTTTGCGGTGGGCGAAACGGTCACGCTTCATAACTACAAGGGGACGTCGGAAACATTTGCTGGCAGGGAGTACACGACAAAGGAGTTTATCGTGCTGGGTCATGTGGCTGTCAAACAATATTCCAATTCAGACCGTTGCGGCTGGGACTATAACTTCTATCTCCCAGCGGATATCTACAAAACAATGGTAATGCAGCCTGCCATCATGAGCTATGCCTTCAATGTTGCCGACGATCAGGAAGCGGCTATGGAACGCTTTTTGCAGAGCTATACCGATTCGATGGAGCCGGTCATGAATTACACCTCGAAGTTTACCTCCCTCAAGGAGTTTTCCAGTTTGCAGCTTACCGTTGTCATGATTGGCGGCGCACTCAGCTTCATCATCGGGCTGATTGGCATTCTGAATTTTGTCAATGCCATTCTCACCAGCATTTTGACCCGGCGCCAGGAATTTGCTATGCTGCAAAGCATAGGCATGACCCGGAAGCAACTGCGCAGGATGCTGATGTTTGAAGGCTTCTATTATACGCTTGCCACGTGTGTGCTTGCGCTCGTTTTCGGCACGGTATTTTCACTATTGATTGTTAAATCCTTCTGTGGTCTGCTGTGGTTTGTCAGTTATCATTTTATTCTGTGGCCGCTTTTAATCGTGCTGCCTTTCCTGCTGGTGCTAGGGGTGATGATTCCTTTGGTATCGTATGCCATGACTGACAAGCAAAGTATCGTGGAGCGGCTCCGGGAGGCAGAATAGTATCGTAATGAGGGCATAGAATTTTACATAAAAATAACCCAAATTAAGGAAGGAAAACATTATTAAGGATAGAATATAAAACATTAACCAGAGTCTAAAAACAGTGTCAAGTACGGGCTTCACAAGTCTATACTATTTTCATGTAGTTCTTGAATAAGGAAACTAAGGGAACCTACAAAATAATATGAGAGGAAGATCATATGAAAAGAAAATTTGCGGTTGTTTTAGTCCTTCTACTAATGGTTATAACAGTTGCCGGCTGCAGCTCAAATCAAAGCGCAAGTCAAAAGGTTTTTACCGTAGAAGAATTGTCAAAATACAATGGGAAAAATGATAGCCCGGCATATATTGCTGCAAACGGGGTTGTCTATGATGTATCCAACTCAAAAGATTTTGTGAACGGTGTACATAAAGATTGCGCTGAATCTGTTGCCGGGACCGATGTAACTACACTTATGAGCAAATCACCACATCAATCCGGTAAGGGTATGGAAGATTTGAATAAATTACCCAAAGTTGGCACTCTCAGCAAATAATAAGAGTGCGTTAAATGTACACAAAAGCTAAATCGCTGCTTCAGCCATATTTGATACCGAAATAGCTTGCGTGGGTAATTTTTATAGTTGCTTCCTAGTATCTCCATGGTTTTGCTATATTTCTATGAATGTGATATGATCGAAAGGTAATTTTGTTTTTAAACTGCAAATATTAGCATAAAGCATATGGGCCTATAGAGCAGGAAACTCAATTAATTATGAGTTGACCGCTCTTTTTATATTTACAGGGCGAAAAAGCCAGACTTACCAGCAGATAAACAAATAATAAGAGCAGAGGCTCGACACTTTTAAGGAGAGAACATTTTGAATTTTGATGAACTAAGAATTATTACACCTATCCTGAAGGCTTTAAAAGCTGAAGGATATACCATACCTACGCCTATACAGGAAAAGGCCATACCAGTTATTCTTGAGGGCAAGGACCTGGTCGGTTGCGCGCAAACTGGTACGGGCAAGACAGCTGCGTTCGCTGTTCCCATATTGCAGAATCTATACAAAGACAAGTCAAATGTAAGAGGGCTGCGCACAATTAAAGCCTTAATATTAACTCCTACCCGGGAGTTGGCAGTTCAAATCGGCGAAAGTATGGCCGCTTACGGTAAATACACCGGACTCAAGCATACTGTGATTTTTGGCGGGGTGTCACAATATTCCCAAACAAATGCATTAAGAGCGGGAGTTGATATCCTGGTGGCTACTCCAGGCCGGCTGCTGGATCTGATGAACCAGAAGCATATCAGGCTGGACCATATAAAGATGTTTGTCCTTGACGAAGCTGATCGTATGCTTGATATGGGATTTTCCCATGATATGAAAAAAATAATAGCGCGGTTGCCTGTAAAAAGGCAAACCCTGTTGTTTTCTGCGACTATGCCGGCGGAAATTACCAGTCTGGTAGATGTCATTTTGAAAAAGCCGGTTAGGGTTGCAGTGACTCCCCCTTCTTCCACGGTTGACAGCATTGAGCAAGCCGTTTATTTCGTAGATCAGAAGGACAAAACGTCTTTGCTTATACAGCTGTTAAATAACAGGTCCATCGATTCTGCGCTGGTATTTACCCGGACCAAGCATGGAGCTGATAAAGTAGTCAAAGCTCTGGCCAAAGCCAGTATCACTGCCCAGGCAATCCATGGGAATAAATCACAGGGGGCTCGGCAGTTGGCTCTAAACGATTTCAAGTTAAAACGTACCAGGGTACTGATAGCCACCGATATAGCCTCCCGGGGAATCGATGTTCAGGAGTTGTCCCATGTTATAAATTTCGACCTGCCCAATGTACCAGAGACTTATGTACATCGGATAGGCAGAACCGGCCGGGCAGGATTGGGCGGAACGGCATTGTCTTTTTGTGACAGGGAGGAAAAGCCCTATCTACGGGATATACAGACATTCATCTCCAAAAACATTCCTATTGTCACGGATCAGGCTTATGATATCAGTGTGGCTCTATGTGGTAAAGGAAAGTGGCAAGAACAGAGATAATTTTATGGATTAATCCATCTGTTTCACATTGACCTTTTTCCCCTTAATGGGCATATCCTGCAGTGCTTCTAGGACAAGGCTTCCTTTATTCGCCAGGATATCTACATAGGAACAATGGTCCTGTACATCAATAATTCCAATCTCACGAGCACTTAGGCACTCAATGTTGGTAAGGGCACCGAGGATATCGCCGGGTCGCATATTCTTTTTCTTGCCGGCATTGATCCGTATTTTCATGATTTCCGTATTTAATTCAGCTCGCTGGTTACGCTTGGGCGTAGGACTGTATGCATTTCCAGACACAAAAACAGCCTTGCTTTGCATCATTTCTTCCGGGGAGGGAAGCGCTTTTTCGGGAATTTGATAGCCAACATATTCCTCAATCTCTTGCAGTATTTTATTTTCACCAGTGGAAATGAGGGTTATTGCGATCCCTGCATTATCCATTCGTCCCGTTCTGCCGATGCGATGAACATATTTCTCTTTTTCATAAGGAATATCATAATTGACAACCAAGCTAAGCTCTTCAATGTCAATTCCTCTGCCGGCTACATCGGTAGTGATGAGAAATGGAAAATCCCCGTTCTTAAAACCCTGCATCGTCGCGAGGCGATCCCTTTGTTCCATACCGCCATGCAAGCCCCAGCAACTATAGCCTTTTGCCTTCATCCGCCGGCATAATAGATCCACCTTTTCTCTGGTAGAACAGAATACCATACAACGATCCGGTCTATGGGTATAGATGATTTGATTCAGGAGATCAAATTTGCCATCCTCTTCAACAGCATAATAAAATTGCTCGATTCTTGCCGTAGTGGGATTTTGGGAAACTACTTCAATCCTCTCGGGACTGCGCATGTATTGACGGCATATTTTTTCAATAGCATCAGGCATGGTGGCGGAGAATAACATGGTTACCCGATTGGGCGGAATAACTTTAATAATGGCCTCCATCTGATTGATAAAGCCCATATTTAGCATTACATCAGCTTCATCCAGCACCAGGTATTTGATCTCTTCGAAGCTCACATTTCCTCGCTGCAGGTGGTCCAAAATCCTACCCGGTGTAGCCACAATAATATGGACCCGTTGGCGGAGCTGACTTTTTTGCACGTAAATGGGCTGCTGCCCGTAAATGGCGGCAACCCTGATGCGATTGAAGCGACCAATATTGGATATGTCCGCTTGGACTTGTACGGCTAATTCCCTGGTTGGGGTAAGCACCAAAACCTGGGGATGCCTTTGCTCTAAGACGATATTTTCACAGATCGGTATCGCGAAAGCAGCGGTTTTGCCACTGCCCGTTTGTGCTTGTACGATAAGGTCCCTACCTTCAAAGGCATAGGGAAGAACCTGCTCCTGCACATCGGTGGGGGTTGCAAAGCCCAATTGTTCTAGGGCATGCAATATTTCTGCAGATAAACCATACTGCTGAAAATTTATTCTAACCATAACAACCCTCATATCCTCTAAAATAGTGGACCGATAACTTGTACGCCATTAATAGCACCATTATCCACGCGCTCAAGGTGCTAACTACTCATCATTCTAACACGCATGTATTAAATCACAAACCTATGTTGGGAACATCTGCCATGAATTAGCCTGGAATTTAAGATGGAATAACTTATACATAAGGTTGATGATATCCTATAATAAGCCAAAGGGTTCACAGCGAAAAAATCAGTACAATAGATGAGGTGATGGTTTGAAAATTGTGGTTGCGCCCGATTCATTTAAAGGAAGTCTCTCCAGCACGGAGATTGCAGAAGCGATAGAGAAAGGCATACAGAAGGTCGATCCGTCCATCACGGTGGTTAAGGTTCCGGTGGCTGATGGCGGAGAAGGAACGGTGGAAGCCCTGGTATGTGCTACTGGAGGAAAGATCCTTCCGGTTAAAGTCACCGGTCCTCTTCTTCAGGAGGTGGATGCCTTTTACGGCATCTCCGGGGATGGTCAAACCGCCTTTATCGAGATGGCTGCCGCATCTGGATTGGCTCTTTTGAACTGCAATGAATATAACGCTATGAAGGCCAACAGCTATGGAACCGGTGAATTGATCCTACACGCACTGGATCAAGGTTGTCGTAATATCATCATAGGCCTGGGAGGGAGCGCGACGAACGATGGTGGCTCAGGTTTACTGATGGCATTAGGTCTGAGACTTTTCGATCGTTATCAATTTGATCTGGCCTTCGGAGGGGGGAGTCTCCGAGATCTCTTCGGTTTCGACCTGAGTAGGATTGACACACGCATAAAAGAGACGAAGTTTCTCCTCGCCTGTGATGTTGATAACCCGCTCTGTGGTCCACAAGGGGCATCCGCAATTTTCGGTCCCCAAAAGGGCGCCAGCCCTGCAGAAGTCATCCTCCTGGATGATTGCCTGCGCCATTTTGCCAACTTGATTGAGCGGGACTTGGGAAAACAGGTAGCTGAAATACCTGGAGCAGGTGCCGCAGGCGGCATGGGTGCTGGTCTGATGGCTTTCCTTGATGCCCGCATTGTAAAGGGAATTAATCTTATCATTGAAGCAAGTGGACTGGAGACCAGCATTGTCGATGCAGATTGCGTGATAACCGGGGAAGGAAAGATAGATAACCAAACCGCCTTCGGGAAAACACCATTGGGTATTGCTCAACTGGCGAAAAAGCACGGCATTCCAGTGATCGGCATCGCCGGTATACTGGGGCAAGAGTATGATCAACTCTATGAACAGGGTTTTACCAGTCTATTCGCTATTGCAGATCGCCCCATGAAGCTGGATGAATCCATAACTGGGGCAAAGCAACTCATCGAAAAGCTGGCCGAAAATGTTGTTCGCCTCTTTCTGGCAAGAAAAAAATAATGATATCCTTGGAACCAGACTAATTACCAGCGGGAAACTTTTACGTGATGGCAACCTTGGTTTTTAGTGAAAGAAGGCAAAGGGAACAAAGACTGGCCTATGAGAAATTATCCCAACAACTTGAATACGTTAACCTGCAACTCAATGAAAGCATGGCCTTGAGTGAAAGTATATTTATCCGAAAATACTGCTGCCCAACTGACCAACCGGGAGAAGGAAGTATTAAGATTGATTGGCAGGGGTTTGTCCAATATTGAAATAGCTTCGGCCTTGTTCATTGTCGAAGGGACAGTTAAAAACCATGTAAGCAGCCTGCTCAGCAAACTCGGGGTCAGGGATACCTTTCTCTCTCGTTAAAATGAGAAGGAAAGAGAGGCTGAAATGAGGAATAAATACTTATCAAAGTTTGTGAAACTGTTTGGCTATATGGAGAGTATTAAAAATGGCAGGAAATAATATCAAGAAAATTTCTATTCAATCATTTACGCGAAGGGCGGGTCGTATCGTGTTAATCACGCTTTCAATTTTACTGGCCTGTATACTCATTCTTGTTGGTGTACTGCAGGCATGGAGCCCAGGTAAGCCAAAACCATTTCAGGGTGAGAACGGAAAAGTGCTGGCCAGCAGTATCTCCGAAAAAATCCATATCAGTATCAATGGGGTGGAGCAGGGGATGTTCATCAAGAGCAAGAACAATGCGAACCCGGTTCTGCTTTTCATACACGGGGGACCTGGCATGCCTGAGTACTTCCTTACCCAGAGTTACCCTACCGGCCTTGAGGACGATTTTACCGTCTGTTACTGGGAGCAGCGCGGCGCCGGACTTTCCTACAGCTCTGACATTCCGCCCGAGACCCTTACCGAGGAGCAATTGATATCCGACACACTCGAGGTAACGGATTACCTCCGCAAGCGCTTTGGTCAGGAAAAGATTTATCTCATGGCACATTCGTGGGGATCCTTTATTGGAATCCAGGCGGCGGCACGGGCACCGGAGATGTACAACGCCTACATCGGCATTGCTCAGATATCACGACCGCTTGAATCGGAAAAACTGGCATACAAATATATGATGGAACAGTATACGATAGCCGGGGATAAAAGAATGGTGCAAAGGCTTGAGAAGTTTCCTATTACTGAGATGGACATCGTGCCAAATTCATACCGTTCCTTGCGTGATGAAGCGATGCACAATCTTGGCATTGGTACGACGCACAATATGAAATCGGTAGTCAGTGGTATCTTTTTGCCGTCATGGAAATGTCCAGAGTACACATTAAGTGAGAAGGTGAATATATGGCGCGGCAAATGGTCTGCCTACTCCACCAACATGTGGAATCAGATGATTGCAACGGACTTAACCGCTGAGGTTCCGAATCTTGATATTCCTGTCTATTTTTTTCATGGCATATACGATTATACATGCAGCTACACTTTGGCAAAGGACTATTTTGAGAAGCTACAAGCGCCCTTGAAAGGATTTTACACCTTTGAACAATCTGCTCACAGTCCATTGTTTGAAGAACCTGAAAAAATGCAACATATTTTGCAGAAGGATGTATTGGTAGGTGTGAACAACTTTGCCGATACAAAATAAGTGGGCAAATTACTCCACCCAAATTGCAAAGCAGCTGTTCAATTAAATTGTTATGTGCGCATCAGGTGCTCGGCTGTCCGCTGCTATTCCCCGGTTACGCTAATGCATAGCGTAACCAAACTGGCATGTTACAGTTGAAAGCGCATTGGGAAAAGGAACGGCATTCAAGGTGTTATTGAAAATCAAAGAGTAACATGAAGTCAGCACGAAGAAGCTGGGGATAACTAAAGGCACGGTTTAATAGGGAAACTTAATGAACTATACCCCAAACCGATACGGAAAAGGAAAAGGAGAGGCGTTGTCCCGCATGGGATAGCGCCTCTCAATATGATTTACTATGATTTGCGATTATTTATTTAAGATGCTCTTGTCATCATCTTGCCGACAATCCTGTATATCATCCACAAACACTTGATTGCCAATAATCTGATAAACGATCCGATACCTTTTGTTTGATAGTATATAGTGGTATTTGCCGACTGGAAGATATGGACGGTTATACACAGGATAACGGAACGGGTCGGTACGAAGATTCCGAATATCTTTAAGCAATCCATCCAAAAGCCTGTTTGCTGCGTTAACGCTGACACGCGCTAAAAATTCAAAATGGTCATACATTCTGCCATTTTCATCGGATGCAATAAGTTCAAATCCTATAATAAAAGAAAACCGACTAATCCTCCCGCTTTTTTTGGTATATCAGAAAAATTTAAAAGCCGGTTAGGCATCTTATTATTAGCCTACATATTCTTGTGGAATGTTAGGAAAGAGCGTCTGTTCTCATTTGAGGACACCAAAGGAAGTTAATACCGCCTTCCAATTTACGTCATGTCTCAACTAAACGACACTCGCCGCTAATTTGCCTGACCGTGAATTGATGTATATAATAACAATGATAATAAATCAGCCAGGCAAACACACCTCTGCTGTCTCATCAGAAGCGCAGAGGTGTGTTCTATAAATTCCATAGTCAGGTATAACATAATGTGAACAAATTCATAACACTCAATAGAGTGTTTATGTATAGGAGCAAGGAACATGATTAATTGGAAAAAGAACGTAGTACTTTTCTTACTTAGCCAGACTATATCCCTTTTTGGATCTTCTCTGGTTCAGTATGCTATTCTGTGGCATATTACCTTGAAAACCCAGTCGGGTGTAATGATGACTATAGCAATTATTTGCGGGTTCCTGCCTACTTTTTTTCTTTCACCCTTTGCCGGCGTATGGGCTGACCGTTATAATCGAAAAACACTCATTATGATGTCTGATTCTGTAATTGCGATATCAACTCTGATTTTAGCCATACTATTTTTTATCGGCTATGATATGCTGTGGCTGCTCTTTCTGGTATCTGCTATACGGGCCCTCGGAACAGCTATACAAATGCCGGCAGTAGGAGCCTTCATTCCCCAACTTGTGCCCCAGGATAAGCTTACCCAAGTGAACGCCACTAACGGAACTATTCAAGCACTGGTTATGCTGATTTCCCCCATGCTTAGCGGTGCACTTCTCACTATTACTACAATTGAAATAATATTTCTTATTGACGTTGTAACAGCCGCTATTGCGGTTTTAGTATTATTGGTATTCTTGCATGTACCAGTTCATGCCAAAGCCTCACAAAAGCAAACCATAAGCTACTTTGGAGATTTGCGTGCAGGTTTCACTTATATTAATAAACATGAGTATGTTAAGAAGTTATTTCTGTTTTGTGCGGGCTACTTCTTTTTGGTCGCACCAGTTGCATTTTTGACCCCGCTGCAGGTCACACGTAGTTTTGGTGCGGATGTTTGGCGTCTAACCGCCACTGAAGTTACGTTTTCTATGGGCATGATGCTAGGGGGCCTCATAATGGCTTCCTGGGGTGGATTCAATAATAAGGTTCACTCCATGACGTTATCAACCCTTATTGTGGGAGGTTGTACCTTTGCCCTAGGAGTTATTCCGTTCTTTTCGGTTTACCTTATATTTATGGGGTTAGCGGGAATAGTGATGCCGATCTTTAATACACCCTTTACAGTTCTATTACAGGAGAAGGTAGAGCCTGATTTTCTGGGTAGGGTATTTGGAGTTTTGGGGATGATATCAAGTACTATGATGCCACTAGGAATGCTATTGTTTGGTCCACTAGCCGATATTATCAGAATAGAATGGCTGCTTATTGGAACTGGGTTGCTAATATTTATGGAAGGATTTTTGCTGCTAGGCAGCAAAGCACTAATTGAAGCCGGCAAGCCGATCATAAAAACTGATCCGTAACACTCTTATAAAATTGGGGGATAGACCATAGAATGATGATAGCCAGTAATTAATGGCTCAAGTAAACACCTTACCCTCCATATAGACCAAAAGGACCTGTATCCTCAAAACTATGATATGGATATTCTTTTTGAAACTAAAGAGAATCGCAAAAAGCGGAAAATCATGAGTAAGCACCATGTGGAGGGCCTGGTAATTAGAAGTCGAGGCAGATAAAAGATAGTAGGGTGAATGATCTTTCATTACCCGGGGAAACTATTTCCGAGGTGATTTGCAATGCCCAGAAATGATGGGAATAAGAGGCGTAAAGAAGAGCTCGAAAAAATAGA
>JAQUUV010000009.1:0-8525 GCA_028693695.1 Syntrophomonas sp. | reverse complement strand
GAGCTTAATTCATAATAGGAAGGAAGTAACAAAAATGCATAACAACAAAAATAGAATAAAAGACAGGGAAAAAACCAATCCAGAACTCCGGAAAATGGAACCAAGGGATAACTCTGACGAAGGAATGATTAACGGCAAGGTCATTGGGGTCCATGAGAGTAAGCACGAAAAAACCAGGCGAAAGGTCTAAAACTATTCCATAAACTTGTTAATTGCACCCTGGTTAACGTATGATTGGAGGTATTTTAGCATGGGAGATAAAAAGAAAAAGAATAATGAAAGAAAGAAGAAATCGGCAGATAACATTAAAGATTTTAATGTAAAAACTCCCACGGAAACACCAAACAAGCATGAGTAATATAAGGAACTCGTATAGTGTCACGAGAGGATAGCCTGACATTTGTTGAATACCGTGCGCACCAAATGGACATTTTTGTGGTTGCCGGTCGTGGTTATCCTCGATCGGTTTAATTATACCTTTTTTATTATAGCGATTCTTCAGCCTGTTCCCTGCACAAAAGAAATGCAGCATTTCTTTTTTTGGGCGTAGCAATTCCTTAATGTTAATGTAAGGGAAGTGTAAAATTGAAAAAAACTAATGAACAGATCTTGCTATTAAGTGCAACTTACAAACTGCTGGCTAGTATTTTTTAGTTATCCAAATGATGGGGCCCAGGAGATGATGCGGGAAGGGTTCTGGGAGCAAATTGTTGGTGATCTCAGAGCAACGGGTTTACTCCATGATGCAATCAAGAGTGATGTTGATGTGACTTTGCTACGCTGTGGGGTCAATCTTTGGAAGAAATTCAGGGTCTGTACACATCGATCTTTGATTTTGCTTACCCTCGTCCACTCTGTCCTCCCTATGCAATATCGAAATAGCTTCGGCTCTGTTCATTGTTGAAGGGACTGTAAAAAACCATGTGAGCAGCCTGCTCGGCAAACTCGGGGTCAGGGATAGGACCCAACTGGCTCTTCTGTCCCAAAAAAGTCATGAATTAAGATAGAGAAAAATATATCCCAGGGGCGATGTGCCATGAATCCCTCATCTTTACGATTAAAAGGTGAGGGATTTCACTTTTCCAAGCCAGCCTTGGCCACTATTCTAAAGCAAAAAAATCATCAATAATTCTTTCTGCCAATCTTTTTTGGGCATTGGATTGGGCCACCAGCATTATCACAAACAAAAACATCTGGGAAATATCCTTGTTATCCTTCTCTAGTTCTTCTGTTTTTTCATATATCAAATCCAATTTGTGAACAAAGCTGTTATAAAAATTATCAAATTCAATATTGTTCAACTCTAAAAAGGCAGTATAGATCTCTTCTAATGACATTAGATCGTCATCCCGAGTGGCAATATTATTCAATATCGGAGAAAACAGTGATTTAATATCATTTATGGATAGAACATTCTTCAAATCGTAGATAAGAGTTAACAGCATCATATGTTCCCTGCTGTATTTTTTGTTTTTGGGAGGCATTAATAATCCTAACTTGGTGTAATTATTTATCATGGTCCTGGTAAGAACCTTATCCGATTCCCCCCTCCTGGAGCTGTTAAATTTACTTTCAATTAGAGAGAGCATTTGCTCCATATACAATTCAATAGTTGGCATATCGGAGAATTTGAGTTGAGGAAGCGATATTTCCTCAACCAGTTTTTCGATGTAGTTTCTATCAAAATCCATAATTATCACCTCTCTTATATAATATAGTATTACATACCATTAGGTAAAGTAACGTTATATAAATATACTGTTTCATGTACCTAGATTGCGAAAGAACGAGAGCGAAAGATATAAACATATGAGATTCGACCCCACAGCACCTAGTAACAAAAACAAGGTGTTGTGGCTTGCAATAAGGCGTGGTATATTATGGATGAGCAGAGATTAATTTGCTATCTATAAACTTAAAGAGAGGAGGTAAAACGGAATATAGTTAAGCAAAATACTTGGATTAGAAAAGTAATAATTGGAGGTGGTGTAGAATGAGCCTATTTAAACGGATCAATGATAATGTCAGAGCTAATCTTAACGCGTTGCTGGATAAGGCTGAAGATCCCGCAAAACTCCTTAACCAATATCTTATGGATATGGGGGATGATATTGTCGATGCAGAGAGTAGTGTAGCACGGCAACTGGTGGTGGTTCACAAGTTCAAATCTCAGTATGAAGAAGCTTCTGAATTGGTGGCGAAACGAGAGACTCAAGCGATGGAGGCTCTGCAAAAAGATCGGGAGGATTTGGCCAGACGGGCCTTGGAAGATAAGACCTTACACAAGGCCAGAGCTGACGATTATAAACTTCAATATGAAAACGGATATGGTACAGCAGAAATGCTTAAATCCCAGCTCAGAGAGATGAAGGACGAATACGAACGATTAAAGGCTAAACGCGATACCCTGGTTGCGCGTGCGCAGTCTGCAAAGGCCCAGAAGAAGGTTACAGGTATCTCAGCAAGCTTCGGAAAGGATAATTCCAGGCGGGGCTTTGATCGAATGGAAGAAAAGGTTATGCAAATGGAGGCGGAGATCCAGGTCGCTGCAGAGATGTCAGCAGCCGGGAATATTTTGGATAAAGAGCTGGCCGCACTAGGCGGAGGAGAGGATATAGACCGTGAACTAGCAGCACTAAAGGAGAAGTTGAAAGCAAAAGACCAGATTTAGGGTGGATTTCGCCATAGATTGGTGCTTAACAAGGGGGGAGAATGGTGCAAGCAGTATATTGGGGTTGTCTCTACGGAGGGATTATTTTTGCCGTGGTCACAATTGTTTTCGGAGACATATTGGGAGATGTGTTCAGTGGTCTTTTTGATTCATTATCCTTTGATCATCTTGATTTTTTAAGCCCTATGGTAATTGTCGGTGGAATCACTGCTTTTGGCGGGGCCGGTATTATGCTTGATCGTTTTAGCTCCCTGGAAACGATGACCGTAGCCATTATAGCTTTGCTTATAGCCATTTTGTTATCAATATTTGTTTATTTTATCTACGTTAGGCCGATGAAGAACACTGAAAACTCTACCGGATATTCTATGTCAGATCTGGTAGGAAAGATTGGCACCGTAACAATTCCTGTTCCCGAAAAAGGATTTGGTGAAGTTCTGATAAAGGTAGGGGGAGGCAACACCAATCACATCGCCGCCAGTTGTGATGAAGAAGAGTTTTCAACGGGAACCCGGGTTGTTGTAGCCGAAATTAAGGAGGGTGTACTAAATGTTTTTGGTTATAAGGATGATTAAAAAGGAGGATTTTAAGTGTTAGAATTCATAACTATTCCACTTATTGTCATAGTGGTTATTATGATTATCGGTATGGCCTTTTGGGCAAGGTACAAAACGGTTGGCCCCGATGAGGCGATGATCGTAACCGGGTCATTTCTAGGCAGCAAAAATGTCCTCGCTGATGATCCAGGCAAGAAAATTAAGGTTGTCCGGGGTGGCGGAGCGTTTATTCTGCCAATTTTTCAGCAGGTTAATTTTTTGTCCTTATTATCTCATAAGCTGGATGTCACGACACCAGAAGTATACACGGAACTAGGCGTTCCAGTATTGGCAGACGGAGTGGCGATCATCAAAATTGGAGGCTCTACTGAAGACGTGATTACCGCGGCTGAACAGTTTATGGGCAAGCCCACTGAGGCTCTCAGATCGGAAGCCCAGGAGGTGCTGGAAGGACATCTAAGGTCCATTTTGGGAACAATGACAGTAGAAGAAGTCTATCGTAACCGCGACAAATTTGCCCAGGAAGTCCAGTCAGTAGCTGCCAACGACCTCAAAAAAATGGGCCTGCAAATTGTCTCCTTTACAATCAAGGATGTACGTGACACGCATGGCTACTTGGATGCTCTGGGTAAACCTAGAATTGCAGCAGTCAAACGTGATGGTGAAATTGGTGAAGCTGAAGCAGTACGTGATGCACGCATTCAGAAGGCACTGGCAGATGAAGAGGGGCAAAAGGCAGAGTTAATAAGAGACACAAAAGTAGCTGAGGCATCCAAAGAAAAGGAACTTAAAATCGCAGCCTTCAAAAAGGAACAGGATACCGCCAAAGCCGAGGCGGACCAAGCGTACAATATCCAACAAGCCCGTTCAGAGCAGATGGTCGTAGAAGAACAGATGAAAATAGAGTTGGTTCGTAGAGACCGGGAAATTGATTTACAGGAAAAAGAAATTCTTCGCAGACAGAAGCAATTCGATGCTGAAGTTAAGAAAAAGGCCGATGCTGACCGCTACTCAGTTGAACAGGCCGCCGAGGCAGATAAAGCCAAACGCATGCGGGAAGCAGATGCCATTCAATACAGAATTGAAGCTGAAGCCAAAGCAAATGCCGAACAGAAGCGGCTGGAAGGTCTTGCCATTGCTGATGCGGAGCGGGCCAAAGGTACGGCAGAAGCCGATATTATCCGTCTGCGAGGTTTGGCAGAAGCCGAAGCCAAGCAAAAACTGGCTGAAGCATTTGAGAAATTTGGAGAAGCAGCGGTCCTCGATATTATCGTTAAAATGCTGCCGGAGTTAGCTGCCAAGATTGCCGAACCACTAAATTCCATCGATAATTTGACGATCGTTGATACGGGAAATGGAGCAGGTGCCGCACGGTTAAGCAATTATGTAACCTCTTTGATGGCTACGGCTCCTGAAATGCTGAAGAGTGTATCCGGTATCGATTTAACCCAGATGATAAAAAGTCTGACCCAGAAGCCAACCGATACTGCAGTTATTCAGGCAGCAGAAAAGAAATAAACCATTTAGACTTATAATTTTTCAATAGCCAGGACTGTGCAAATAGACACAGACCTGGCTATTATTCTGATTATAGAACCTGCTTTATTTGCCAGTTTTCTTGGATAAAATGTACTCATCTGTGTTTATGTCTTTTCAATACTCTCATAGCCCTGAGCGTGATCCATTTGCTCTGCTCGTCTTGTCACATAGGAATGATCAAAGTGCCGGTTTCGATAAACTTTTTATGATTTACCTGGTAGAGTGAACCGCTATATTACCGAAGCCCTATTTCATTATTTATGCAATCCTGACCACCACGGCTAGTGTAGGATCTTACGCCCTATTTGAATTTAGGGAAACGGGAACCATGCAATTGCTGGAGATTGCTGAAATACTGTTGTATGGATTTGAGTTTGTACTGGTTTTTAGTGAAAGAAGGCAAAGGGAACAAAGACTGTTTTAAATACCATCCTGCAGCTGGAAGAGGATTTTGAAATTACCGGAATATGTCAAAATGATTGGCAGGGGTTTGTCCAATATGGAAATAGCTTCGGCTCTGTTCATTGTTGAAGGGACAGTTAAAAACCATGTGAGCAGCCTGCTCGGCAAGCTCGGGGTCAGGGATAGGACTCAACTGGCTCTTCTGTCGCAAAAAAGTCATGACTTAAGATAGAGAAAAATATATCCCAGGGGCGATGTGCGCTGAATCCCTCATCTTTACTATTAAAAGGTGAGGGATTTTACTTTTCTAAGCAGCCTTGAGCCCAGCCTCGATTTAACACCTTAACCCTAAGAAAAGCCTATCCACCGGGAAGCATTTAAAAAAATAAGTCACTACAAATGAGGCATTACTTATTTAAAACCCGGTGGATTCGTTTGGTAGGATCTTTGATATTTAGTTTCCTATAAATGTCTTCGTGGGCGACCTCCTTCTGACCAGATACCCGGATATGGTGTATCTGGTTTTTATCATTGTCCAGAGGGACAAAAGAACCGTCCCCTTGTCCCCTTGATGGCAAGCTCTTCCTTAAGCTCGGCAAAGAGAACTTCAAGGTATTTCCTCGCCCAATAAATAAATTAGCTAATATATGATGGTTGTGTTGACAAATTAGCTAAAATAACACATACTAAATTTACGTTTAGCTAAATGGGGGTGTTGTGATGAGAGTCCCATCGACAGAGATTCAGAATAATTTTGGCAAATACTTAAAATTTGTTGAGGTCAACGAAGAAATCATCGTGACTAAAAATGGAAGGGATGTTGCCAGGATATTGCCGTGCGATGACCAGAATAGAAGCCTTGTGGCGGAAGGCGCAGCAGATTATCAATCCGGAGAGGGCCGGGTGACCTATGAGGAATTTCTGGAACTTGTGGAAGCTTCGGAGCAGCGGTTTGAGCTGATTGACGGAGTCATATACAATCTCGCCTCGCCCTCTTACGGGCACCAATATGCTGTCAACGAAATTCATGGCACATTTTACAACTGGTTTAAAAATAAAAAGTGTATTCCCCTCACTTCGCCCTTTGATATTACCCTTTTTAAGGCAGAGGACAATATTTGTGTTGTTCAGCCGGATATAGTCGTTATCTGCGACAGGGATAACATGGACAAAAAAGGCAAGTACAAAGGCGTACCCACCCTGGCAGTGGAAGTCCTTTCGCCTTCCACCAGAAGCAAGGATATGCTTAAGAAGCTGGAGCTTTACAAGCAATGCGGCGTTAAGGAATACTGGTTGGTTGATCCCAAAAACAATCTGGTATATGTTTATATTCTTGATAAAAATGAAATAGCCGATAGCATAGCCTTTCAGAAAGGCGCTCATGATTATGCGGAGTCGGTATATTTCAGTGGCTTGAAGGTAGCCTTGACGGATGTATTTTTGTAGAGCATGAATGAAATCAAATCCGGGTTAAGCTGGTTTACTTGTTTAAACAAAACATAGGTGATTCAATATCAAACCAAAGGCCTTAAATATGCAGTACAATGGAAAAAGTTTATGGACTGTTGATGAAAGGGGTGGCTGTGTGATCTTCAAGGAGCTTTTGAAATCAGTTGCGTTTGATGATGTTTGGTCAGAGCTCAATAAAGTATATTCTATGAAAGACGAAGCGTTCGAAGCATATTTTAGGGTTTTCAATCAGCTAAAGGAGTTAACGCCGGAGCCCAATCATGACAATTTTCACTTGGTTGTGGCAAGGGTTGAAGATGCATTGGAACCTGGTATTTTTATCTTTGATGTATTTGGGATTAAGCTTGGTGATAATGATCGGTATGCATTAGAACTGTCGTCTTGGAAAGGATGGCTATCCTTTGAAGTTGTAGAAAAATGCATCGAGGCATACGGCGCAGCAGCTGTTGTGGCACATTCCCTATATGAGCTTACTTTTTTCGGTTACGATGTTGCTGCTGTCGAGCTTAATACCAAAAAGGAAATTGAAATATTGAGGGAACGCCACGAAGAAATCGAAAATGGCACAGCAGAGTTTGTTTCCTGGGATGAGGTATGTAAGGATATTGGATACGTTGATGACCGCACAGAGGAAGAAAAAGAGTCCCAGCATAAGCAATTTGAACGGATAAATACTGAAAATAAAAGAGTTTATGAGATGCTATTATCATGACATTCATGAATAAGGGAAGGTATTTTTTATAAAATCGCAGCCTTCAAAAAGGAACAGGATACCGCCAAAGCAAATGCGGAACAGAAGCGTCTGGAAGGTCTTGCCATTGCTGATGCGGAGCGGGCCAAAGGTACGGCAGAAGCCGATATTATCCGTCTGCGAGGTTTGGCAGAAGCCGAAGCCAAGCAAAAACTGGCTGAAGCATTCGAGAAATTCGGAGAAGCAGCGGTTCTCGATATTGTATTGCTAAACGTTATACAATAGAACATAATAAAGAAAAAGGAAGGATGGAAGTATTATGGCTATTAAAACAGCAAATGTCCTCGCTCGCGTTGAGCCTGATATAAAAGAAAAAGCGGAATCCATTATGGCAAAGCTGGGAATTCCTGCTTCCGTTGTAATCAATATGCTCTATAAGCAAATCATTATGACTAAGAGCATTCCATTTTCCCTGTCGCTTCCTGCTGCTCCGACTGCGCTGGATGAAATGGACGTCGCCGCATTTGACGCAATTATGCAGAATGGATTGAACGAGGCAAAGGCTGACCGTTCCCGTCCTGCTTCTGAGGTGCTTGCGGATTTAAGACAGGGATTGTAATTTATGGCGGACAAAACGTATATCGTTAAAATCACCGCGCAGGCAGAGGAACAGTTGCAAGAAATTATAAAATACATTTCTTCCGAATTAAAAGCTCCGAAAGCCGCTCTGTGCTTGCTTGATGAAATAGAACACCGGCCCCCATACTTTTGGAGAGAGCAATGTGAAATCAAGAATTAAAAACATATTAAATTACCAGCAACCCGTTTTTTGGATTGTCATCGCTGCGGCATCCGCCTTTTCGTACGATATTGGCAGCATTGTGTTATTTCGCACTATATGTTATAGTAATCGTACGAGGTGATTGATATGAATGATACTACAAAAGTTATTACCGCCACTGATTTGAAAATCAATCTGGGTAAATACATCGACTATGTTATTGATGACCACGAGGTAGTTATTACGAAAAACGGCAAGAAGGCTATCAGGATCACCCCCTATATCACAGATATCGAACGATATTTCTTAGTCAAGGAGAACGCATTGGATTACCAATATGGCGGCAAGAAGGTATCCTATGAAGAATTCATGGAGATTTATGAGAAAAGCGAGCTAAGAATGGAGTATATCAAC
>JAQUUV010000155.1 GCA_028693695.1 Syntrophomonas sp. | reverse complement strand
CCCGGTTAAACCGATCTAGCATATCGGAAGTGGTGTTGCCATTAATGCCCTGGTTGATCACCTCACCGGATAGCGCATCATCCAACATTCTAACCCAGGAGTATTCTGTTCCGTGTGGAAATCCCCACGTTATACTATCCCCCAGGCATACTACCTTTATCGTATCAGCTTGCACTTTAGTCTCTCCATCCTTCCTGTTAACAGACATGTAGACACGGGGACGGTCCTTTTAACACGCTGTTTTCAAATACATAGAGCGTGTTAAAAGGACCGTCCCCGTAACACGCCCGTAACACGCTCATCTATTTTGTGATAGCTTCTAAATTCTTTATGGTGTCGTTTAATTTATTGATGTTGTCGCCATATCCGGCCCAATCTCCTGCTTTCAAGCGTTCATTGGCTTGGTCGTAGTACTGACGGGCCAGTTTCGATAGTTCTTGTACGGTATTGGCCGGAGCACCTGCATTCACAGAAGGGGTGGCCGGGCTAACCGTTGCAGGCTGCTGTTCACCACCAAAAATGGCTATCAATGCCTTGTCCAAGGTTTCTTCCATAACCACTTTATTTCCGTAGGCAGCAATAATCCTTTTCAGTTCAGGCATTTGACTGTTTTGCGACTGCAGATAGAGTGGTTCAATATATAGGATAGAATTATTAATCGGTATAACCAGGAGATTTCCACGTATAGCACTGGAGCCCTTTTGATCCCACAGGGTCAGCTGACGTGATATCTCGGTATCCTGATTTATCCGCGATTCAATCTGCATAGGCCCATAGACCGTCTCCTGTTTCGGGAAGCGGTAGACCAACTTTTTACCGTAGCCTTCACCATCCATCCGGGCACACATCCAGGCTATCATGTTAGGTCTGCCGTTGGGTGTATAGGGCAGCATGAGAATATATTCGGCCTCTTTTTCACCTGGTAAACGCGTAACCAGGTAATATGGTTCGATCTGTTTCTCTTTGCCTCCTACCAATTCACCAGGCACAACCCAGTTATCTTCTTTGATAAAAAATACCCCTGGATCGCTCATATGGTAGTTGCGATATATTTCTGCCTGTATTGAAAATAAGTCTACCGGATATCTGATGTGCGACATAAGTCCGCTTGGCATATCTGTCAGGGGCTTATATAAACTCGGAAATATTTTTTGATAGGTCTGAATAATTGGATCATTTGCATCTGATACATAAAAACTCAATTCTCCAGTATAGGCGTCACAGACTACTTTAACCGCATTGCGTATATAATTGTTGCCCGCTGGGTCAAAAGGTTGAGAATAAGGGTATTTACCAGATTTAGTGTAAGCGTCCAGCATCCAGTACAATTTACCATCGGTATTAACAACTATATAAGGATCACCATCATAGGTCAGGTAAGGAGCTACCTTATTAACCCTAGCGACAAGATTGCGGTTTAGCAGCACCTGGCTGCTATTACTAATATCGGAAGAAAGAATCATCTTGTAGTCTTTCAAAACCCAGCTTAACAGCAAGCGGCGCGGCCAGGATTTAATTTCTATGCCATTATTACCCTCATATTGGCTGTAGATGTTTTCAGCACCCATCGGATAATCAAATTCTTTTTGTTTAGTATTGACCATAATATAGGTATTCGTCTTTTCGCCAAAGTAAATCTCTGGCCGAGTAATTTTAATATCCGTGCTAAATTGGGGCGGAATATCCTTAATAAAGAATTTAGGTAAACCTTCCTGTGCCATCTCGGTTACGGGACTCATTACTACGCCATAGCCGTGAGTATACATTAGACGCTGGCCGATCCAGGTTTTAGCTTGATCGGGAAGGTTGTTTTGTTCAATTTCGCGAGCAGATAGCATTACCTGCCGGTATCTGCCATCAACTTTGTAGCGGTCAATATCCACATCGTTAAAGACGTAATATGGTCGCAGTTCCTGCAAGCTTTTATACGTACTCTGTAATGGTTCCCAATCCCACAGCCGAATATTATCTATCGTAGCACTATTGTTTTTAATGTCTGCTGTAGTCAGGTTGTTATCGATTTTAAATTCCTTGTTTTCCACTTCATCCAGCTGATAAGCCTGGCGGGTAAACTTAATGGCGGATTCTATATACGGTTTCTCTTTATTAAATTCATTGGGTTGAACTACCAGTTTTTGAATTGCCGTAGGATAAACCCCTGCCAAAAGAACTGCTACTACTACCCAAACCCCTATGCTGTATAGTATCCAGGTGAATCTTTTAACAAAGATATTTACCACAATCATAAGTGCAACCAATAAGGCAACTATCAAAAGAACCCGGTTGGCTAACAGACGGGCGTAAATATCGGTATAGGTTGCTCCGTAAACGATTCCGTGGGACGAGAAAAGAACTTCATAGGTAGCCAGCTTATAACCCCAAGCTTTCAGGGCAAATATAGCCGCCACCAAAACAGCCAGATGACTCTTGGCAAAGGTAAACTGCTTCCATTCTAAAAGAAAGAGATCCGTAGTGGCATTAACCAGGTACACCATTCCTACAATTACCACGGTAAGAACCAGGACAACCATTAGCGTGCTGTAGATAAACTCATAAAAAGACAGGTTGAAAAAGTAATAACCCAGATCTCGGTTAAAAACCGGGTCGCTTATTCCGAAGGAAACCCGGTGAATAAACTGCTGCACTACAATCCACTTATCCCCCAGGGCACCGCTGACCATAAATGCACTCACGAGACTGATGCCCACAAAGACCCATTTGGAACTCTTACCCTTCAGAAATTGAGTCCAACTTGTCACTTGGGGATTAAGATATATTATTTTTCTGCCTTCTTCAGTCTCATCCGCTCTTTCCGATTCAGGTCTGATATTTCTTTTGGTCAACTGCAGGTTAAACCAGAAGAATAGAAATGACAGCACAAATACACCTGCAACCAAGGCCATTTTACTTAACAAAGTGGTCGTAAAAACGCTTTCAAATTGCAAAGATTTGAACCATAACCAATCTATATAATAATTAGAAAGGCTGGATATGCACCCTAAAACCACTAGGATAACCAAGATTTTTGTAAAGCTGCTATTAGATTTATTCTCCATTTGTTTCCTCCTTATATATACCTGTCAACAGAGTATCTTTCCTGAGCTCGGCGCACTGGCACTCCCGTTCCAACGGCAGTCGCCTCAGAATTGCAAATAAGAGCTTGCCCAGCTCATATCCTTCGCTGTAGTAAATTTCGGCCAGTTCCTGATGCTGCCAGGGACTAACGATTCCTTCCGCATAATTAACCACTAAATAGACTCCGGCATAACAGGCTCCGATCTCACGGGCCAGATAAACCTCGGGACAAAGGCTCTGTCCAACGACATCCGCCCCTGCCATCTTGAATAGGTTAATTTCAGCCGGGCTTTCAAAATGGCGTCCATCCGTATTTACATAAATACTGCGGTCAAACACTCGTCCCTGCCATTTTTCTTCTCCAAGGCTGTATATTAATTTTCTCATACTGGGGCACATTGAATCCCGCATGATGAGTAAATGTCTATCCCCCAATCCTACATCTTTGCGAACTGAAAAGTCCATATAATCATGCGGTATTACCAGATCTCGGGGTCTGAGCAGGTGATTCACCGCACCTACGCCGCCTTCTACCAAGACCCTTTTAACACCCGCTTCTTTTAAGACCCAGAATACCTGCCGGGAAGCATCGGCCCGACTGACTCCACTTCTCCAGCCGTGCATCCGGCAGCTCAAGACTTTTTTGTCCCCATCATCTGTTTTCAATAGCATGAATTTAAATTCCGGGCTGGAGCCAAAGGGGGTGGAAAAAACCAGGCCAGTCTTCCTGACCTCTACATAATCTAGATTAAGCTCTTCAGGCATATCAATGCTCAAGGTACTGGATCCGCCAATCAAGGCAAAAACACATGCAGGAATATTCATCGCTAGGTTACCCCCTATTTATGCTGATAGGTCTTCAAAATATTATACTGGGTATCTCTCTGGGCCGCAATCTTGCCAGTTTCTCTAATCAATCCTATCATTTCTTCTTTCTTCATCTTAAAATTCAATCCTGCTGAGCGAACCACATTTTCTTCGATCATAATGCTCCCCAGGTCGTCGGCGCCAAAAAACAGGGTAAGCTGTCCAACTCTTTGTCCCTGGGTTAGCCAGGAACCCTGAATATGTTCTATGTTGTCCAAGTACAACCTGGATAGGGCTAAAAAACGCAGATATTCCAGAGAGGATAATTTTTTGCCCAGCAGTTCATTGTTACCGGGTTGGTATGACCAGGCAATAAAAGCTCGAAAGCCCCCGGTTTCATCCTGCAGTTCCCTCACTTTTTGCAGATGGTGAATACGGTGTTCTAATTTGTCCACACTTCCCATCATCATGGTAGCGGTGCTGGGCATGCCAATTTCATGGGCCGTTTTCATTACTTCCAGCCACTGGGCGCTTTTAATCTTATTAGGACTAATCTGGGCACGGACATCATCATGGAGAACCTCGGCGCCCCCGCCAGGAAGCGAATCAAGTCCCGCCGCTTGTAAACGCAAAAGGGTTTCCCGGATAGATAAGCCGGAATTTTTAGCAACGAAAACAATTTCGGGTGCAGTCAACGAATGAATAGTCAGATTATACCTTGATTTTATACTGCTAAACATATCTTCATAAAAATCAATGCCCAAGGCCTCGTTAAGACCACCCTGTATCATCAATTGGGTAGCCCCGAGTTCTATCGCCTCTTCCACTTTGGCAAACAAAGTCTCCTGGTCGATTACGTAGGCATCCTCGTCCTCCGCTTTGCGAAAAAAGGCGCAAAATTTACAGGCGCAGGAACATACGTTGGTATAATTAATGTTCCGGTCTATTATAAAGCTTATAATATTGCCTGGGAACCTCTGATCACGTACCTGATTAGCAGCTCGGGCGATGTCCAATAAATCTCCATATTGATATAGGGCGAGGAAATCATCCTCGCTCATGCGGCGTCCTGTCATAATGTCATTTAATAAGTTCTGTGTATTCAAAATATCCATCCTATTCTATATATCCAATATAGTAAGCGGAGGCACTTCCTCTATTAGACCTAGCCTATGAGCCTGTCTATAGTACTCCAATAGTCCCTCCTGCTTCCCCTTATCAAAATCAAAACGGAGGCTGTTAAAGTAGTCTACCAGATAGCTGGCCGGAAAATTTTCCCACTGTGCCGCTTTAGATGCTACATCCTCAATATGCTCCAAACTATAATTCATGCAATCAACAAAGGTTTCCTTTATTATTTTGACCTGTTCTAGATTCTTCTCAGCAAAATCCCTACGTATGGCCCACACCGAAAATACCATGGGTAAACCGGTCATGTTTTTCCATTCCTGACCCAAATCATATACATAAAGGCGAGGATCCTGATTATA
>JAQUUV010000154.1 GCA_028693695.1 Syntrophomonas sp. | reverse complement strand
ATAGAGCACAATTTAATTCAAGGCTTTAGCAATGAAAAAGCCTTGAACCTGATTATAATAACTTATATTACTTTTATTATGACATGGGGTGCGGTCATCTCTCTCTTTGATCAGGCTTTATATGGAAATATTATTGGTTTCCTGGTTAACATGCTCGTTGGTTCGTTATTATTCCACTTAAAGAGTACTCACATACTCATTCCAAAATTGATTGCGACCTCAGTCTTAATAATTGGCTTACCTTTTTTTCAGCCATCCAGGGATATCCTGATGGGGCATTATATCTATGTAAGCATCTTTTTAGTTTTTGTCTGGCTTCTGGCCCGGACAAATTATGCCAACTATATTCAAAACTTTTTAAACCAGAAGCTCATTGAAGAAAAGTCAATTTTACTCGCCCAGATTAATGATGACCTGGTATTAGAAATTCAATCACGAAAACAGGCTCAACAAGAGTTAGAGGACGCTCATAAGCAGTTAACGGCAATTTCATTCCTGGATTATCTGACAGGAATTCCTAACCGGCGCAAGTTAGACGAATTCCTTGAGGAGCGATGGAGTACAGCGGTTAGGGAGCAGCTTCCCCTAGCCATTATGATGATTGATATTGATTTCTTTAAGCTCTATAACGATACCCATGGACACATCGCCGGTGATCGCTGTCTGCAAGCCGTAGCCGGAGTGTTAAATAGATGCACAAGAGAGGGTAAAGACTTTGTAGCACGATACGGGGGGGAAGAATTTCTATTCGTAGCCACAAGCATGAATAAGGAGGAAACCTTGCTTCTTGGAGAATCAATTAGAGCTGGCATCGAAGCGCTCTGTTTGGAACACCATATCCCTTCCATGTCCCCCTATATTACTATTAGCGTGGGTATCAACTGGCTTATGCCCACCAGTAAAGATCTGCTGCCTGATGCTATCGGCCGTGCCGACCAGGCCCTGTATCAAGCTAAACGGGGTGGCAGAAACCGGGTAATGTTAGCTAAATAATGAAGGTCCGCGACATGCAGGGACTAGCCTATTGTAGAATTATCCGGTAAACTTATTTCCAGGATATCCTTTCGTTTACAATAATGATAGAAAGTTAGGTAGTTATGAGTATATATGATGATTTAACCAACAGCTTGTTTATTAATCCACGGGTCCAGATAGATAATAGTTCCAAGTATTGGGATAAAATAATATCCTGCTCTGTAGAAAGTCTGAATAATAAAAGCGAAAGTTTTTGCGAGGTAAATGAACAGCTGGATCAAGATACCATAAATGTCTTTGGTACCACCCAACCTATGGCTAATCAATATCTCCTGCACCTGGCTCCCGGTTGGGATAGCAACCCTAATAAAACCCCAGTAATTTTGATTCATGGCGCAGGTCTGGATGCCACATCTTTTACCAACCTTTATAACATGGGTTATGATGGGATACAACAACAATTGGTCTCCCTTGGTTATCGGGTCTTCGCCCTAACTTTTTCCCATTCCCATGGAGATAACTTTTTTCAGGCCGAACAACTGGCAGATGCTATCTTACGAGTAAAAGCTTTGTGCAAAGTTGAGGAGTTAGACCTAATTGCACATAGCAAAGGCGGCCTCGCAACCCGTATTTACCTTTCTAATATGGGCACCACACCTTACCGAGGCGATGTGCGTAAATATGTCATGCTAGGCACTCCCAATCTGGGGGTTGATTTTGCCTTTCGTAATCCCTCCATCTCCTATCCTATTTATTTATCCGATAGTAACGGCGTAATTGCCTGGGACAAAATCACCTATCTGGGTACTATGATTGACACCGCTGATCGGGCCATCTATGCTGACGGGACTTTTCCGGGCCAAAGCCAAATGCTTTATCGCTGGGATGATGAATACCCTTTGGACATTACGCAGCCGGATTGGTGGACTACCTATTTTGGCGGGCCAGGATTTTTAAGTCATTCACGGGGAATAGACGCAGCAATCACTGATGGAGGAAATTTAATTACCAAACTGGAACATGGGGGTATTGAGCCTGGGATAGAATTATCCGTTCTGGCTGGCGATAACCATATGTTTGGATTAATACCCGGAGAAAGCTCCGGGCCCAGCGATGGAATTGTATTTGTAGACAGTGTTTTCAACACTGATGCTATGGTATCCAAAGGAGCTAAGCTGGTGACTAAAACCACCCTAAATGTGAATCACCTGGAACTACTTTTCTCCAGAAAAGCAGCCCGGTGGGTTGCCCAACAGCTAGAATAAACATTTGGCCATGTGTTATAATGCTAATTAAGGAATTTTAACCCACAATGTGTTAGTTCTTTATATCTTGAAAAGATGGCAATTATATGAGAAAAGAAGGAGGCGTTTAGAAATGTATTACAAAAAATGGGTTGCCCTAGTTCTAATTCTAATGCTGGCAATAGGAACCTTAACCGGATGTAGCCCCGCAGAAAAGGAATACTACAATCTAACTATGGAAGTCAACAATCAAAAAGTCTATGAAGATAGCGGCAGTATTGAGTTAAGTCTTATTCAACTACCTGACAGCATGTTTGAAGGAGAAAAGTCCCTCACTAAAGAAATGCTGAAAAAGGCAATTAACCAGCACAGAATAGACTATTTGGTTAAAGCTGATCTGAACCAGGGTATATTTCAATATGATTTTACTATCGTCGACAATGCAACTGGAGAAACTAGTGCCTTCTCTTCCCTAACATACAAGAACGATGTTCTCTACATAAAGGTCGATGATATGATTAGTTATCTGAAGAAATTTGGAGATTCCGAGTCAAACCAAAAACTCGACCAACTTTTTGGAGATGTGCAATACGTTAGTGTGAGCAGTCAAGATTTAGAGGATATGATGCCTCCAGGTACTAAGCAAAGCTTCAGCGGTAATTTCCTGCAAAAATCATCGCAACAGCAGTTAGTCATGCGGAGATTGTTTGATGGTTTATTGTATGAAGTTTATGATAAATACGAAAGTGATATGATCAGCAAAAACAACAATAAATACAGCCTTACCTTGCGAGGTATAGACTCGATTAAAATCATGAAACCTGTGGCTGTGTATACCATTAATAACATAGATAAACTAGGTCTCGTTTTACAGGGGTTCCTTAACAGTCTGAACCAGGCTGAATTCGCAAGTCTTGGTTTACCTGGCGAAATAAAAGACGAGGCGCTTCCTGGTATTGACATGATGGTTTTAATGGTGAACCAGAACCGTGATAAGTATTTGAATGAGATTGAAAATATGTCCACGTCTGCCCAGCAGGACTTGGCTAAAACTGTAAATGATTCAGAACTTTTCTCTACCATCGAGAAAAAAGATTCAAAGACCTACGATATGACGAGTAAGCTTCACGTTCATATTGCAGCTGGCACGCCTATGGAGGAAGTAGACTTTGCCTTCAATATTAAGCAGACTATGAAAGTCATTAGCGCTATCCAGGTAGCTTCTCCTACAGGCAAAATAACTACTTACAAAGATTTAGAAAGCCGTATGCCAAAGCAAATAGATGTGAAGGTAGATTACAATATGTATACCTTTAGCCAAGGATTACGTAACACTATCGGACAAATTAATGTTCGGTTGGAAAATAATCAAGCTTATCTTCCTTTGCGCCTGGTAGCCGAGTCAATGGGCGATAATGTTGGTTGGGATGAGACTTCGCAGCAAGCTTATGTGGAGCAATACGGTCAACGAATCCTTATGACCGGAATGGTTGTAGATAATGAAATCTTAGTCAAAAGCAGGGATTTTGAAAGCTTGAGCTACAAAGTCAGCTGGAATGACTCAACCCGGACTATAACGATAGTAAAATAAAGACAATTAAAATTCATTCTAGAGACAAAAAACAGGGGAGCAATTCCCCTGTTTATTTGTTTCTTGCTGACTATTTATTGGCCCAGTAGATATCGGCTTCCTTCTCCATCTTTTCCAGCCGGGTGTAATAATCCGGGAATTCCTTCAAATGTGCCAGGGCGATTTTTCCTGTAGTAAGCGGATCATCACCAGTTACGTTGGTCTCTGGATCATGCAGTCCATGTTCAAGTTCCACGTCCATGCCCATTCTATATTGCTCCACATCAAACCTGCTCCAGTCAACCCCTAGCTTTTCCCCAATCTTCTTAGCTTCCTCAGCCGTAAAACCTTTTTTCGATGTCATATTAAATCCCCCTTCCATATTTTCATGCCTCAGTAAATTTTTTCTATATTATACTACAAATATACTTTAAGCAATATTTTCGAGTCTTTCCTATGGCTCCTGTTATACCCACTAATTTTTTTATAATTGCACCGAACCTTTTTGGCATTTGAAGTATATATAGATTGAATATTTGCACGGAAGGAGGATAGTTTTAATGAAAGATATCAGCCAGGACCAGGCAGAAGCTATTTTCAGAGAACACTCCAGCTACGTATATAGAATTGCCCTATTTCTGTCTAAATCACCCACATTAGCAGAAGATATAACCCAGGATACATTTTTACAAGTGTTCCGAAAATACCACAGCTATGATCCCGCCAAGCCTATCACCCCCTGGATTTACAAAATAGCCTTAAACATTACTAGAAAATCCCTGCGCAAACAGAAGTGGCTTCATTTAGTCAAGGAAGTGCCAGCTAATGAGGGCTTAAATTATGTGGAGGATAAAATCCTCAAAGACGAACTAGGCCAGGAATTATGGAAGGAAATTAATAAGCTGACTCTAAAGAGCCGAGAAGTCATTGTTTTGCATTACTATTCGGACCTAAAACTGAATGAAATTGCAACAGCTTTAGGCATCCCGTTAGGAACCTGCAAATCCAGACTGAATACTGCTTTGAGTTCCCTGGAGAAACAACTACAAGGCAATAAGATTGCGATTGCAAGTAAAGGAGAGGATCTATATGGAACAATCTAATACGAAGATAGGAGAGCTTATGAAAAAAAACTTAGATCAGAGTCAACCTTCCATTCGTTTCAGCGCTGTCTGGGATAAGCATAAAAAATCCAGCCTTAAATTGTTTGGTTTAAAAAGGGTAATTGCAGTTCCCCTGACTGCATTGGTTTCATTAATGATATTACTAACCGTTGGTTTTACCTTTGCAGCTATTGAAGATAAAACTGATTATCCTTTTGTCGATGATCCGGCTGTAATCGGAAAATGGCAAGCAGTTGATTTTGTAGACGAAATCGATCAGTATATTCCCGGCAAAAAGAGCTTTGAAGGTGCTTTGTTCATTAAAGAGCTGGCATTTATTAAAGATGGCAAAATGCTTACTGACTATAATAATGACAATGGCAATTTAGTACCTGTTGAATCAACTTGGACTCAAGGATTTGCAATTAATAAATATGCGAAAACTGCCAGTAAATATGTGATCAAGGAAATCAATGGCTCGACCTATATGTT
>JAQUUV010000153.1 GCA_028693695.1 Syntrophomonas sp. | reverse complement strand
ATGGCTAACTCAATTTCATTTAAAAGGCATAGGTATTGATGCAATTTCAATTGACGCCATGGATTCGACGGCATTCTCTGTGCACCAGATATTTATGCAACGAAATATTCTCATAATCGAAAACCTGGCAAATCTAGCTTCCCTTGATTCCGACCAATTTCTATTTTCGGTCCTGCCCTTAAAGACAAAAAATGCTGATGGTTCACCAGCCCGAGCCATTGCAATGGGCTGAGCATTAGCCATAGTAACTCAATGTATCTAGCTGCTTTCATCTCTAGTTTTCTAGATGAGTGGACCCGATTTAGGTTGGGTGCCTAGCGCCATTAGCTCATAATTGCCAAAATTCCACAGCACATATAAGGGGATGTTCAACAGGCCATCATCATAACGGAGATTCGCAAGGGATGTGCGAACAGCAAGCTCTGTATCGTATTTTGCCCGATAAACTTTTAGACTCTGGGCTTGTACATTTTCACTAGCTTTAGCCTCAACCGGAATCACTCTACGACCATCAGAAAAAACAAAATCAACCTCCGCAGTAGCATCTGAAGTCCAATAATAAATATTTCGGATGCCTGAAAATGAGGATAACTCCTGCAATACAAATTGCTCTGTCAGCGCACCCTTGAACTCCTGAAAAACCCTGGTACTTTCAATAATGATGTGCGGGGATAACTCACTCATAACACGCAGAAGCCCGATATCAAGGTGGTATATTTTAAAGGACTTCAAATCCTCATATGCCTTTAAAGGCAGAGCGCCCTTGGTGATTCGCCCCACCCGCCTTATAAGGCCGCTGTCTAAAAGCCAAAGGAGTGCATCCTCATATTCTCGTGCTCTTGCCCCCTCCTTTACCAATCCGTAAATAAACTTTTTATTCTCCTTGGCAAGCTGGGAGGGAATGCTGTTCCAGAGATATCTAAGCTTTGGTACAAGTGAGGACGGAGCGTGTTTAGAAAAGTCCTGGGTGTAGGTATCTAGAATGGCAAGTTGTTTCTCCTCAACCCTTGTAAAATCGCGATCATCCAGCCATGCCTGCACAGGAGCAGGCATACCTCCGATAATAAAATACAGCTTCAAATAGTCGGAGAGCTTATCTGCAAAAGCCTGTGCAAGCGGCGCAAAAGATGATTTCCTTATAAATTCACAAAGCATTTCTTCATCGTTTGCGATCAAAAATTCCTCGAAGGTTAAAGGCTGCAAGGTTAAAAAGTCCACCTTACCCACCGGAAAAGAAGTTCCCTTATGCAGTGCAACCCCCAGCAGAGAACCGGCACAACAGATGGGATACTCCGGTGCGTTTTCAGCAAAGTATTTCAGAGAGGTTAAAGCACGGGGGATCTCCTGAACCTCATCAAATATCAGTAGGGTCTTTTCAGGAATAATTTTTTTACCATGCAATGCACCCAGCATATCAATTATTCGCTGAGGTTCAATCACTCCGTCAAACAGCTCCTCCAAATTGGCAGCATTCTCAAAGTTAATATACAGGACATCATCAAAACAGGCCTTTCCAAATTCATTTAATAACCAGGTCTTTCCGACCTGCCTTGCTCCCTTTAATATTAACGGCAGTCTGCCCTTTTTAATTTTCCACGCTTTCAAATCGTCAAGTAATCTTCTATGCATAATTCAAGCCTCCTTCACGTTTGCATAACCATTTAGCATACATATTGTCACGTTATTTAAACCATTATACAGTTATTATACCACAATTTTATAACCGCATACCTGTGAGAGGAGGAAAGTGCAATTACGTTTCTGTCTTATCTGATCCATTAGCTAATGTAGCTCGATACCATTTAAAGGTTGATCTTACTGTGATAACTTACTAACTCATTAAATGGTGATATTGTTCTAAAATCTGTTCATTAAAGCGTATACTGGTAAATTTCTCCTTGAATATCTCATAACCCTTATGACCCATATCTGTGAGAACAGCCTTGTTTAACTGTCCCAGTAAATCTAGCAGTTGTTGCTCCTCTTCCAGGTCAAATAGATATCCATTAACCCCATGGCAAACTATCTCCGGTAGTGCGCCTCGTTTACTGGCAATCACCGCTTTTTTGTTTCTCATAGCTTCAATGGCTACTAGTCCGAATCCTTCCCAGCGCGAGGGTATAATAACAGCATCACATAAACGATAGTAAGCATCTACATCCTGGGCATTTACCCAGCCAAGGTTTACCACCCCTTCAGGTATGCTTGTGCTCAGCTTTCCGAGAACAGTTTCCCCCAGCAAATATAGCTTAATATGATCACACTGCTGTTTGGTAAAAAACCGCAAGAGGATATCCAGGCCTTTTTGCCTGTCGAACCTCCCTACAAAAAGCAGGTTAATACAGTCGTTGTCCAAAGACAGTATTGGTTCCGCCCCAAACTCCGCTTCGCGAACCCCGTTGTAGATAATTCTCATTTTTTCAGATGGAAGCTTAAAAGCGCAGGCACTTTCATATTCATAGCGTGATACATTGATTATCAGGTCGGTTTTCCTGGCTAGAATTCTTTCAATAATAGCGAAGAGCCTCTTCTTAAGGGGAGAGATTTCCATATTAAAGGACCATCCGTGGGCGCAATATACAATGCGTGGTTTCTTCCGGTTGAAAAAGCAGGCTGCCCGGGCTAAAAAACCGGCAAAGGAGCTGTGTACGTGCACGATATCAGGACGTAACTGCCTTAGATATTTTCTAATCTGGATAATAGCCGGCAGCACTTTAGTTGCTTCCCGGTTAAAAGAATAGTAAAAAATATTTTCGGGGTTCAAATCAAATTGTCTGCCTTGGCTCCGGGAATCCAGCAACAGGTAAAGATGAGTTGTTTCCTCTACATTCGACTGGTAGGCCAATACTTCGTTGATGTAGGTTGCTATTCCTCCCCGGGCATACTCCCCGAGGTGTAATACTTTCAATATCCCTCCCTCCAACCATATAACCTTCCTCGGAAAGATTCACGGTAGTGTAATGCCTGCGACCAGTCAGCTCTAGCCAATGCAAAAATTACGCCTCCTGCAGAACGCATTAAATAATATAAAAAAAACCACAGTGGGTAATGATTTTTCCTCAAGACCTTGCCCAAACCACACCCATATGAATATCCACGCCTGAGTAGTTTTTCCTGGTTGTACTGCAGAGGATCGGGATGATAAACATTTAACCCGGGATCATAATAGACTCGGCAGCCACCATCTACCAATCTAATCAAGTAATCAGTCTCTTCCCCTGATCCCCAGGGACTAGCAGCTCCGACACCTAATTGCTCATCAAAACCTTCAAAAGCCTTAATCCTAATGCTGCGTAAAAACATAGTAAAGGTAATCACTCTCCACCAAGCGTTATATCGGCCTACAATTCCAGCCCGAGGATCAAAGTGAAGTGCCACCGTCTTTCCGTCTATTCCTATCGACCGCCCCGTTAAACCATCCCATTCCGGGTAATGGTTAAAAAATTCCATAACCTTTGTCAGTAAATCCGAGGCATACCAGCAATCATCATCTGGAAAACCAATAATTTCACCACTGACATATTTCAAGCCCATATTACGTCCCTTGGAAGCACCAAGTTCATTCGACTTAATATGTAATATCGGAAATTTATCAAAATAGGGAGCCAGTATAAGTTCCACACGATTGTCTTGGTTCTGATCAACTACTATCAGTTCAAAATCACGACAAATCTGCTGATTCAGGTGAAACATAAACCTCTCCAGTTCATCAGATCTATCCACCGTAGCCAGAACCAGGGAAAACTTCATCACTAATCACTTCCCCCTTTGGAACTTTCAAGAAAGTCCCTAATAGGCCCCTTTTCGGCTTAATACTACTGGTATGGTTCGGAATAAGATGGCAATATCCATTCGCAGGGAGCGATTATGCACATACCAGGCTTCTAACTCCATACGCTTAAGAAAACTAATCTCATTACGTCCATTAACCTGCCATAAGCCCGTCAAGCCAGGAAGCACCGCCAGAATGACTGCCGCCATCCCCCCCATTTCTGCCCCTTCTTCAAGCAGATAGGGACGAGGTCCCACCAGACTCATATCTCCTTTTAACACATTCAGTAATTGGGGTAATTCATCCAGACTCCAGCTGCGCAAATACTTGCCCGCTCGTGTTACTCGCGGATCATTTTTCCTTAACTTAGAAAATTTAGCCCAGGATTTTTGACTGGCTGGGAAATCCCGCAAATGTTTTTCCATAATAATCTGATTATCCTCATACATGGTCCGAAACTTATAGCAGCTAAACTCCTTCCCATAACGTCCTAAGCGCTTTTGAGAAAAAAAGGTTGGCCCGTGAGAATCAAATTTCACCACCAGCATCAACAATACGTACAACGGGCTCAAGATTAGCAGTAATACACTGGCGAACAGAAGATCAAACAGCCTTTTGCCAGGTATAGAAGTTGGACGAAAATGGATACCTGGTTCTCCCTGACAGGATAGAGAAGCCTGTACGGGTAAAGATTCTTCGCAACAATCCATCATAGTCATGTGAGCCAATTTAGTTATTTTTCGCGCCACCAGTAAATCTCCTCTGGGTATCCTTGGATACCGATATCGTTGAATTTCTATGATTAAATTAGTATCTTTGGGCTAATGCCTTGGCTGTTGGTTCAAAAAGAACAGCAGTGCATTTAAGTCAATATCCTGTGAACCACCTGATACGCCAGTCTTATCCTTACTGCTTTTTAGGTAATCCAGAGCCGCCAGCCACAAGCTGGCTGTTTCGTGATAGGTTTCTTCACCTTGAAGAGCCAGTGTAAGAAAATTGTTGGCCTGATCAAACTCTCCCAGCAGTAGAGAGGCCTGGCCCGCTGCCAGATTCACTGCCGGGATGGCTTGGGCTAGCGCGGGAGGCATCTTTTCTCTGGCTCTGACTACCATCTCAAAATATGTATTTGCTTCTTGTCTCTGCCCCTTGTCCATACATGACCAGGCAGATTGCATGGCAGTTTTGGACAGCATCTCATAGGGTTCTGCTAAAAAAGGATTAGCCTGAATTGCTGCTTGCAGCTCCCTGATCTGCAGGTCGGGTCTAGCCAGCATTCCATAGATAGAAAAAAGGGCATTATGTAGTGATGGGTTATAGGGTTCCAGCTGCGAAGCTTTCTGGGCATGCTCAAGAGCACGATTATATGCAGCTGCATCCTTCTCCTTGCTGGCTTCAATGGCTGCGATCTGAGACAGATTAACCTGATAGGCTCCCCGATAGGGATCAAGTCGGCTGGCCTTCTGGAAAAGGCCTTGCGCCTCCTCTAGTCTCCGCGCTTCCAGTTCCTTGGCCCCTCGATCAGCCTGCCCGGCAGCTGTATGAAAAGCAACCGCGGTAATGCCTGCGCTCAGAGCCAGCAGAATGGCCAGCAGGAAAGGAATTAGAAGCAATCGACTCTTATCCAGCTGTTTCCCCCTTTTTTCCT
>JAQUUV010000152.1 GCA_028693695.1 Syntrophomonas sp. | reverse complement strand
ACGGGTTCAATAACATTGCTTCGCTGATAACCTGGTTTAGCTCTGATGTTTTAATCCGCCTATTATGTTGTCCTGATACAAAATCCACCAATTCCAGAACTTTGAAAATTCTCTTCTTGGTCAGAGCTGAAACATATAGAATGGGGCAATAGGCTAAAAATTTAAGGTCTTCCCGTATGTCTTTATCAAAGGTATTCATGGTATGCCCGTCTTTTTCAACCAGATCCCATTTGTTTACTACAATAATATTGGCCTTGCCCTGTTCATGCACATACCCGGCAATTCTTTGGTCCTGCTCGATTACCCCTTCGGTGGCATCCAGCATTGTCACGACTACATCAGCACGTTCCACGCTCTTTAATGCTCTTATTACGCTATATCTTTCCGTCGCCTCTTTTATGCGGGATTTTTTTCTAATACCGGCAGTATCAATTAAGATATATTTATTCCCTTCGTACTCAAAAGGGGTATCAATCGCATCTCGGGTTGTGCCGGGCACATCGCTAACGATAACCCGTTCTTCCCCCAGGAGAGAATTAACCAATGAAGATTTTCCAACGTTAGGACGACCTACAATCGCAATCTTTATCGCATCGGTATCTTCTTCATACTCTGAAGCGGGAGCAAAGCAAGCAATAACTGCATCCAACAACTCATTGATATTCCTGCCGTGCATAGCCGATACCGGGATAGGTTCCCCTAATCCCAGATTATAAAATTCATAATATTCCAGTTGTTTGTCAAAATTCTCCACTTTATTGGCTGCTAGAACTACTGGTTTCTTGCTCTTGCGCAGCAAATTAGCCACCTGTTCATCTTCAGTATTCATTCCATCATGAGTATCTACTACAAAAAGGATTACATCAGCTTCTTCAATAGCTATTTCAGCCTGAAGCTTAATTTCGCGTGTAAAGATATCGCCTTCATCAAAGCGTATGCCTCCGGTATCTATGATAATGAAATCCCGTCCTGCCCAGTCTGAAACGTCATAAAGCCGGTCTCGGGTAACACCTGCAACATCCTCGACGATCGCTTTACGGGCTCCTACCAAACGATTAAACAGGGTTGATTTGCCTACATTAGGCCTGCCAACTATTGCAACTACAGGTTTTCCCATTTGTATTCCTCCAAAATTTCCATCTAATCTGCTAGTATCGCTTCTATAAGACTGCGGGCGCTGCCATCTGTGATGCGAATGTCAGCCCGGCTCCTTTTCTTTATATCCTCCAACAGGGTATCGTCCAGCAAGACATCCTGCCCTTCTCTAAACAAGACTTCCGGAAGAATAACTACTTTGTCTTTATATGATTCTCCCAGAGTCTCCATTATATCACTGCCGGTCAATAAACCGGTTACAGATACTCCCCCGCCAAAAAAGCGGTTTTCTACCGGAATCAGCTTTACCGACAAGCCTTGCACCCGGTTAAGCCGTAAAATAGGCTCCATCAGCACCCGCTCTGCGGACTGCCCAATGATAATATATACCTCGCGGTTACTTACTGCCGCAGGTAGGGATGGCTCTAATTCCTCAAACTCATCCAGTAAGATTCTGGCCAGGCCAATACCATTTTCAATCTGGCAATAATCATCATAATATTCAGCCTTCGGCAAGTCAATGGATGCCCGCAAATAGAATTCGTCAGCCAAATATACCAGTCCTATGCCCCATTTTTTTCTGAAGCGTTGCTGATAAGCTTCCACGGTACGAATTGTTTGCCGGGCCTGTTCCTCCGTAACCGGGCTGAGTGCGGGAAGTTTATCCCGATGTCCGCTTAAGCCTACAGGTACTATCCCTACTGAAATAACCCCGGGATATAAATTTGCCAGCTCATCTATGGTTTCGTTTAAGATGTAGCCATCGTTCCATCCGGGGCAGAGGACAATCTGAGTATGTACCTCTATACCAGCCTCGCGAAGCCGCTGCAGGTCTTGTTTGATATTCCCGGCCTGCTGGTTCCCTAACATTTTCTTTCTCAATTCAGCTTGGATGCAATGAACCGATACATAAAGGGGACTAAGACGCATCTCTATTATTTTTTGCCAATCACCTTCAGAAATATTAGTAAGGGTTATAAAATTTCCATATAAAAAGGAATGTCGATAATCATCGTCTTTTATGTAAAGGCTTTTACGCATATTAGGAGGCAGTTGATCTACAAAACAAAAAACACAACGGTTCCGGCATGATTTCATGCGATCAAATACCGGTTCCGCAAAATGAAAGCCCAGTTCTTCATCATAGTCTTTTTCAATCTCCAGAGACCATATTTCTCGGTTTTCTTTTTCTATTTCTACTTCTAAATAATCATCCTGGGAATAAAATTGATAATCGAGAATATCATTTATAGGATGACCATTTATAGAGAGCAATGTGTCGCCCGGCCTTATCTCCATCTCTTCGGCGATACTACCTTGACCGACTTCTTGAATTCGTGCTGCCACCGTATTTCTCACCATCCTGGTAAGGACTCACAAAATAACAAGACCGGAGGGAAATATTATTTTATGAGTCCTAAGTCTAATTCATTTACTAATTATCCGCGAAAAATCCTATATTCGCAAGGAAATGAAAAAGGTCAAACATGCACCAGGAACGGCAGTAACTTATCGTTCCCTATGCAAATCTGACCTGGCTTTTAAACTCCTTAACCTGTTGATTTATGGCAGCATACTCTTTTTTAAGCAGATAGTCAATTATGGGTAAAACCAAGTGATTTACTGTCTTGAAACCTCCTATACGGTGTAGAAATAGTATTAATCTCTCTCTCTTTATAAATATGGGCTTTATAATTAAATCGCGTTCAGTGCAATTCAATATCTCAACCAATTGTTCGATTGATTTTGTTACCATCAGAACATCTCGGCCCACTCCCAGAGAATAGACTCTATTGCGCTGTTCATCTTGATCTAAGAATAATGGATACCCCAGCATTTCCTTGCTGCGATCATCCCAAAATTTTATATTTCTAAAATTAACCGGTTCGGGCTTACCCAGATATAAATGGGCGGCTATAAGCGTATGATGAATCCCCGTCGCTCCTAGAAAAAGAATATTCATTATCAGGTTGCCTGAATCTTATAGTCATTGCCCATGACCTTAAGACGAGTTATTTCCACCAGATTAACCAGTTGACTAAATGCCTTCTGGGTTCCCCATGTTACCACCGGTCTCCCTAACAATACTAATCTTAGGCGTCGTGAGGTAAAACCTCCTATTTTCATGCTCCAGTTTACCCTATCCATACAGTTGACCACCATAAGCTGATCCTGGCTTCCTAGTATTTCAGCTACACCCATCAAGATCGCACTATATCTGTTACCCATACTTTTTTTGCCCAAAACATAAACGTCATGGCCGAATTCATCAGTCCCCATGTATCTGATTGAACCAAAATCTGCATCGCTGGTTTTATCAAAATAAGGTATTTCCATTAATTGTCTCCTTGTGGGAGGCCTAGTCTTGTTTAACAGTCCCAGGTGAAGTGCTGCAGCGGTTACTGATGAATGAGATCCTCCGAAGCAATGGTAAATAATTTTCATGCTAGCTCCACCCATCACTCAATATTTCGTTGATCTGTAAATTGTATTTATGCAGACAGGGGGGGCTTACTTAGAGGTAGAACCTCGATTCAGCATGAAGAACCCGCCTATCACTGCTCCCACCACTACCAATATTATCAGGATAGTTGTACCTGCTTTTTGATTATTTGGAGAAACGGGTTTTTGGGCAGGCTCATTTGTGCCGACGTTAGCTCCTGTAGTGGGTGTTAAACCCAGTACGGACGGTAGTATATCAGCAAACAATTTGACCCCTTTTTCAGCTGCCACCTTATCGTTGGTATGCGCTCCCACCTCAATTAACATAGCGCGCGGACTCAAATCTTGATTGTATGAACCTTTACCAATAAAAATTCCATCCGACAAACCGGGTGCCTTTTTATCCATTACAGCCTTGAGATTTTTGGCGAATTCCATATTTGTCTTCATAGTTGGATTTGACCTGCCTACCACCAGTTTTACTTTGGTTACATCTTGACCTTGTACATTAGCTTGGTATTCGCCAGGCGGCACAGCATCGCGGTGTACATCAATTATAGCCGCAGGTACTTTTTTCATTAATCCCATTGCCGTCTTACGGGAGCGATTATAAGCATTTACATCATGCGGATTGTGATTTTCCTTATTGTAATCCACATTGAATCCCATTGATTCCAACTTCGTTACGAAAGCCGCCCCTACATCGTATATCCCTCCATTACCATCAATGCTTTCCTTGCCATCATTGGGTACGTAAGATTCATCGCTGTGGGTATGGTAAACAGCTATTGTAGGTTTTTCTCCTGGATTTAGCGCTGGTATAGACTGGTTTAAAATATTGGCCTGAGTTTGAGAAATATCACTTATTTCAGGCATAGGTTCTTTACCCTGGTATATACAGCGAGCAGTATTACCCTTAATCTCTGTCACCAGGTATTTGGAGTTATCGGCAGCAATATAGGTATCTCCGGGATAAACCTGCATAGCTGTCTGATGAATAATGTCGAAGTTTTCATTCACCAGCGAAAAATACTGGCCGCTAGGTCTTTCCTCTTCTGCCAGGGCAGTGGTACTAAAAGCTAAAAGCAAAAGACATATCAGCGCGATCCAAGTAAAACGTTTATGCATCACCATCACCTCGTTCTTCCTTCTGCTCATCACCCATGGGTTTTTGGGCTGGTTCCGGTTCGCGCAAATTTTTAATTAATTCGGGTGACCTATCTTCCGTTGCTGGTCCCCCCTGAATTCTTTCTAGACTTTCCCCAATTAATTCCGCCAAAAGCACAGCCAATATTCCTGATAGTATTAGGGAGTCAAATGCTCCGGCACCACCTACATGTACAATTCCTCGTAATCCTGATCGCATCAGATAAATGTACTGAGCAATATCCAAGGAGAGAACCCCCATGACTGCGGCAAAAAATGCGCCCCGGCGAGAACGACCGGCTAGGTAACCAACTACACCGGCTACCAGAGGGTAGATGTAAATAGGATCTATAAATATCTGTTCTGGTTCCGCCCCCAGATATCTTCCGGCAATAAACAGAGCCAGACCAGTCACTACCGCGGCAATGATAGACCTGACTTTTTCAAAGCTAGTTCCCGCCCCCAGCCAAACATAAACAGCCAAAATAACTGCAATAGACCCGCCCACATTGATGGTTATCCGAGAACCGAGCGGTATATCGATAAAGCTTCCGATAATTATTGCAGCAATAACCGCTAATGCTGATTTGTCATTCATTCTAAGCTTATCCAGAACACGGTGAGCGACCCCAAAATAGATTAGAATGGATACAACTACCAGGGCAATTAAGCCTATAGGGAAATTACTCATCTTAGCTCTCATCCTTTCTACATATCAGTTTAAACCGGCGCTCAACAGTGATTTATTGCTA
>JAQUUV010000151.1 GCA_028693695.1 Syntrophomonas sp. | reverse complement strand
CCTCTTTGGACCTGATTATATTCCACGATCATTTCCCGCATAATTTGGATTAGATCCGCTTCCGCCAGGTTAAGGACTTCCATAAGTTCCTCCCTGCCTACCCGCTCTCCACTAATAAAGAGAAGCGCCTCAATAGCCGCTTTAATCTCATCCCTCATTAACATTGTCAATCGCCACCCGTATAAATAGTTGAATCTCTCCGAATTTTTTCTCTTGTATGGCCTCCACCTTTTGCAGACGAATTAACTCCAGTAATGCCAAAAAATATGCCAAGACTTCCCTACGAGTGGAAACATTTGCATAAACATCTTGAAATATTAACGTTTCTCCGCCCAGAGGCAATGCCCGCAGTATGGCATCCATCATGTCCCCAACGTTAATATCGCTCTGAGGCACATTATATTCCGGCTTCAGAGTCTTTTTTTGCATTACCCCATACCAAGCCCGCAATAAAGAATTTAGGCTGCTGCTGATTTCCCTATCTACCCATTCAAGCTCACCCTGACCACTACGAAAGTAGATTCGGTTTAAATCATCATTAAATCGAGACGCTAATAGCTCCGCTGCCAGCTTATATTTTTTATACTCCAATAACCGATACACCAATTCCTCCCGGGGATCAGAAGCATCTGTATCCGTTTCCTCTCCCTTCGCTAAATCGGGTAAAAGCATTCGCGACTTTAAATTCAACAGATATGAAGCCATTATAAGAAAGTCGCCTACATGATCTAGATCTATTTGCCCCGAAGCCCTTATGAAATCCATATATTGGTCGGCTATAAGGGCAACCGGTATATCATAAATGTCCATCTGGTCCTTTTCAATCAAGTACAGCAACAAATCCAGCGGTCCATAGAATTTTTCCAGATTGACCAGGTAACTCATGCATTTCCTCCCATTCCCCAGCGTCTAAAAAATGATCGCCTGCAGAATCCCATACAGAAAGTTAACCAGCGGCCAGAGAATTTTGCCTACCATATCAGTAACAATAAGCAACAAAAGTATAAGCGGCCCGTATTGCTCCATAGAATAAATAAACTGAGCTCCCGAATCAGGTAGAATCCCCGCCAGGATTTTCGAACCATCCAATGGAGGTACGGGTATTAGGTTAAAGGCTGCCAGGATTAGGTTTATATAGACCAAGGGTTTCAGCAGAGGAATTAATAAACCTCCCAACTCGCCAGCCTGGTAAGGGATAAGTAGTTTAAGCGCTAACATTCCGAGGAAAGCCAACAACATATTCATTCCCGGTCCTGCCAATGATACCAGCATCATACCCGTTTTCATACTGACACCTTTGAAGTTACGAGGATCAACCTGCACCGGTTTGGCCCATCCGAATTTAAATATTATGAGCATTAGAAACCCTACCCAATCTATGTGCGGCAAGGGGTTTATGGTCAAGCGGCCTTGGTAATAGGGAGTACGATCACCCAGCCAATCGGCCACCAAGCCGTGAGCATACTCATGGAATGTTAATGCGATAAGAATAGCCGGTAACCATATCAAGGTATCAATCAACCACTGCATCTGAAAATCTCCCTTCTGCCATCCATTTCATAACCATCCCGATTTCGTCTTCACGGCTAGCTGTGCTTTCATCCAGTTTAGAGTTATAAAGTTCTTCCAGTATAGTTTTAAAATGTGGACCAGCCTTTAAACCCAGCTTTTTTAAGTCATGCCCATTAAGTTCAACTCTGGCACTTTCTTTTAGATCACAATATTTCACGACTCGATCCCAAGCAAATTCATCCCTGATGCTTAGTAAAAGATGTAGAATGTTTTCCGTTCCTAAATTAGCCAACATTTTATCCATTTGGCTGGGAAGCAAATCCCGATCCCTGATGATTTCCTGTGCTAACTGGGGAACTGGGACTGAATCCTCAATGCAACGCAGAGCATATCTATCCAGTGGATACCGCTTAAGTATCTCTGTGACTTGTTCAGTTGTAAGTTTGGAGAAAATAACCAACAGATAAACCAGCCAAGGTCTAATCTCGCTGCCATAATACCTGGCTTCCCACCACCCCAAAACCACCGGTATTCTCTTTACCGTCATCCGGTTCAGTTCTTCCAGCTTCACCTCGGGCAGAATATATTTCCATACTCCAGTCTCTTTCATTCTTTCCAGAGCAGACAAAGGATCCTTTTCACTCAGAATTAAGATAAGCTCGGTCAAAATCCGCTTAAAGGATAACTTTCCAAACATGCGGCGCTCAATAGCATCCCGAGCAAAACGAAGAGTATCCGGTTCTATGGTAAATTTATAGCGCTGTTCAAAACGAATAGCCCTAAGTATTCGCGTAGGGTCTTCTACAAAACTGAGATTATAGAGAATGCGAATATATCGATTCTGAATATCCTTGCGTCCCCCGAAATAATCAATTAGATCACCAAATTTACCTGGATTCAGGCATAATGCCAGAGTATTAATAGTAAAATCACGGCGATACATGTCTTCCTTTATTGAGGCTTTTTCCACCATAGGCAGGGCAGCCGGGAATTCATAGTATTCAGTTCTAGCAGTAGCTATGTCCACCTTAGTTCCATCATTCAGAATAAGCGTGGCGGTTCCGAAACGTTCGTGAACACGAACCTTCCCTCCCAGCTTATCCGCCATGCGAGTGGCAAGATCCCGGCCATCACCTTCTACTACCAGATCAATATCAAAATTAGGCACCTGTAAAAATAGATCCCTAACATATCCACCTACACAGTAGACAGTTGCATTAATCTCCTGAGCAACCTGGCCAGCTAGCTCCAGGATAGAGAATATCTCAGCAGGCAGGCGTTCCCGCATTAGTTCGAAGTAGTTTTTTAAACCTCCATCGCTGAATGAATATAGCACTTTATGATCTTCAGGGAAATCCTCACCATGAAGAATGCGCAGAATATCAGTTCGCGACACTATCCCCACCAAGCGACCTTCGTCAACAACCGGCAACCGGCCCACGTCATACTCCACAACCAGCTTCTGCACCTCGCTAACAGGAGTATCCGGTGAAATCGTTAAAACCTCGGTACTCATGAAACCCTTCACCGGGGCATGCCCCAGTTCATGAGTCCTAGCCTTACCCACATCCCGTCTGGAAATTACCCCTACCATTTTATCGCCTTGCACCACCGGCATTCCAGTATATCCGTACCTAAGCATAAGTCGCCCGGCTTCCTCCATATTTCGATTCTGGTCGATAGTCTTGACCGGGGTAGACATTATATCCCTTGCCACTGCTACCGGACGAATAATCTCATTAATGCTTTCCAGAATCAAGAATGCCACTTCTTCACAGCTTTTCCCCTTCTTTACCACTGCTGAAGCCGCTTTCTCATGGCCTCTGCCCCCCAGAGATCTGAGCACCTCGTTTATTCGCAGGCTGTTACTCCCGCTTCTTCCTACTACGTTTACCTTGTCCTGCATCAAAGCTACAATGAATACCCCATCACACTCTTCCATTTTAAAAAGTCGGTAAGCCACCATGTCAAGGCCTGGTACAAAATCATTGCCATCATATATCGCTATCACTACGTCTACATTTTTTATCATGTGATGCTGCGCGGTATCCATAAGACTTTGCAATACCCGTCTCTGTTCCCCAGAAAAGGGCTGCTCCATAAAGTTGGCTACTACCTTTAGGTTGGCACCCCGACCTAATAAAAAGGCAACTGCTTGAGCATCCCTCGAAGTAGTCGAGGTAAACAATAGGCTCCCAGTATCTTCATAGATACCTAGAGTCAAAATGGTAGCATCGAAAGGGCTAAGACTAATTTCATTGGCCATTATCTTTTCCACCAGTATGGTAGTAGCTGCTCCTATCTGATGAATCTCATTAATGCTGCCTGCTATATCATCGTCAACTGACGGATGATGATCATAAACATGAAAATCAACCTGCTCTTTATCGCATAGGTCTTTTAATTGACCTAATCGGTTAGGATTGGCAGTATCAACCACTATTACTCTTGTTACCTGCCTCAGGTCTATCTCTTTCGGGGCTTTTATTAAAAGCGAATCCTTATAAAGGGCCATAAACTGCTTGATATTTTTAGATACTGTCCCAGAGAAAACCTTGACTGCTCCCGGATACAACTTGCTAGCTGCCACCATGCTCGCCAGACCGTCAAAATCCAAGGCGTTATGTGAAGTTATTATTTCCACGTCTTATCTCCTTATTTTATGTTATTTGCATTATATCATACCCATATCTACAACAAAGGGTCGGCAATATATTAAACCTCTTCCTTAGATTTAGAGAAAGGCTGGCTCCCCTTTAAGGCTTGAATTTCCTTTTCATATTTGCGATTTTGGTTGATCAAGTTCCTAAGCTTTTGCCCAGTTTTGAAGGCCCGGTAACTATCCAGTAAAAACGTAATCAATGCACCCACGCTTGCCGAAATAAGCACTACCACCGCTAGCGATATTGGAGGTGATATCAAAGTTATGAAGTGAACGGTGACCTGGGTATCATTTTGTAGTACAAAACCTACTATGGCAATAACAAAGAAGAGGGCACCCAATAAATATGCATTCATCTCATCAGTCTCCTATCCCGATAATAATTTACGACTTTACCATTATATTAAGATTTCTACTTGCATTTAGAAACTCCTTCAGAAAAAAATAATTGCATTTTTACTCGCACATTAATTATTTTTTGTGTTATACTAAAAATAATATACTGATATTAGAATAATCTTAGATATAAACCATATAAATAGTATCAATATAATATTGTCAGAGAACGGTCAGGCCTTGAGGCTAGGCTCGATGAGGGCAGCGGATTCACCGCGGGACTTTAATGTGTTATTGAAGTCTCGTTTTATTTATTTAGGGAGGTATTTATTGTGAGTTTGATTGCTTGGTTTAAAAATGTGCTGGCAGATGAAAAAGCCAGGGTGGCTGCCCTGTCTATTTTTTCCAATATTACCCTAGTCATTTTTAAGCTGGTTGCCGGCATTATAACCGGATCAGTCAGTGTCCTTTCTGAGGCTATTCATTCCAGCCTGGATTTACTAGCAGCAGTCATCGCCTTTACTTCGGTACGAATTTCGGGTCGCCCCCCTGATAACGAACATCGTTATGGCCACGGCAAGTATGAAAATATTTCGGGAACTATTGAAGCATTGCTAATATTTGTAGCAGCTATTTGGATTCTAGTAGAGGCCTACAAGAAGATTATCCATGGCGGAGAGGTCCAGTCTCTGGGTATAGGCGTTGTAGTTATGGCCGTTGCCTCCCTGGCTAACTTTCTCATTTCCAATATACTCATGAAGGTAGCAATCAAAACGGAATCGGTGGCTCTGGAAGCTGATGCTATGCATTTGCGAACCGACGTCTATACTTCGGTGGGAGTTTTGGTGGGATTGGGCGTTATATCAATAACTAAAATTCAGATTCTAGACCCTATCATCGCTATTGGTGTTGCTCTTCTAATCACTAAAGCGGCCTGGGACATTACTGTCAAATCCTTTGCTCCCTT
>JAQUUV010000150.1:1512-5521 GCA_028693695.1 Syntrophomonas sp. | reverse complement strand
TTAAAGGCAGCCTGAAAATCATCTGCTATATACTTTTTAATTTTCATATCGACACCATCCCGACAACTTCAACGTCAACACCTGCCTCTATTTCATTATAAGAGAGAACCGTCAGATTGGGTATAAATCTCTCCAGTAAACGCTTAAAATAAATTCTCAATATCGGTGCGCATAAGACTATGGGTACTTTACCAGAGTGGGTTAAATTCTCATACTGGGCTACCAGCTTATCTATCATAGATTGAGCTATGTCCGGTTCCAAAGCTAGATAAGAGCCAAACTCCGATTGTTGAACCGAATTGCGTAACTTCTCTTCTAAGCTCGGCTCAATGGTCAAAACAGTAATTTTATTGCTGTCCCCGGCAAATTGCTTACTAATATGCCTTTTTAACCCCTGCCGCACATATTCGGTAAGTACGTCATTATCTTTAGTAATCTTGGAGTAATCAGCCAGGGTCTCCAGTATGGTTACCATATCACGGATAGAGACCTGCTCCTTTAACAGATTCGATAATATCTTCTGTAAATCACCAATACTCATCAAGTCGGGCAATAGTTCATTAACCACGGCTGAATTCTGTTCTTTGACAAAATCAATGATATTTTGAATCTCCTGCCTTCCCAGCAACTCAAAGGCATGGGCCTTAATAACCGCAGTAAGATGGGTAGCCACGACTGAAGGGGGATCAACTACCGTATAGCCTTTCATCTCTGCATTTTCCTTTTCGATAGTATCGATCCATCGGGCCGGCAGATTAAAGGCTGGCTCAACCGTATCAATACCTGGTAGGTCCGTGTCCTGGTCAATATCTGGACCGATAGCCAGGTAATTATCCAGTATCAATTCCCCGGATGCTAGCTCCATAGCCTTTATTTTAATAGAATATGCGTTGGGCTTCAGTTGCATATTATCACGAATACGAATAGGAGGTACGATAAAACCTAACTCCATAGCACATTGCCTGCGGATCATAACGATACGATCCAAGAGATCTCCACCCTGCTCGGTATCCACCAGCGGAATCAATCCGTAGCCTAACTCCATTTCCATTTTCTCAACCTGCAATAATTCCACCACATTCTCAGGTTTTTTAATATCCTCTGCTTCCCTCTGTTGCTCTATATCCTTATCCTCAGTAGTTTCAGCTTTGGTAGTTCTAAACACCAAAAATAATAGACCAAAAAAAGCAGCTAAGGAATACATAGGAACCATGGGCAGTCCAATACTACCCATAACCAACAATACCAAAGATGTTATACCTAAAGCTTGGGGATTACCGAAGACCTGCTCGGCTACATCTCTCCCCAGGTTATTCTCGGATGCACTGCGGGTTACAATTATGCCTGTAGCGGTAGAAATCAAAAGAGCGGGTATCTGAGTGACCAGCCCGTCACCAATCGACAGAATCGTATAAATCTGGGCTGCATCTGCCATGGACATATCTTTTTGTACCATACCAATTATGAAGCCTCCCACGATATTTATTATGACAATAATGATGCCAGCAATGGCATCCCCCTTAACAAATTTACTGGCACCATCCATAGACCCATAAAAATCAGCTTCGTCTTGTATTTTCTGGCGGCGCTTACGAGCCCCTTCTTCATTAATAAGACCGGCATTTAGATCAGCATCTATGGCCATCTGCTTGCCAGGCATAGCATCCAGGGTGAAGCGAGCGCCTACCTCCGAGACTCTTTCAGCACCTTTAGTTATTACAATAAACTGAATTACCACCAGGATCAGGAATATTACTATACCCACGGCTGTATTACCCCCAACCACAAAAGAACCAAAAGCTTGAATCACCTGTCCGGCTTCAGCATTGAGTAAAATTAGACGGGTCGAAGAAATATTCAATGATAGTCGCAGTAGAGTCATAACCAACAACAGGGTAGGAAATACTGAAAAATCCAGGGGGTCCTTATTAAACATAGCAACCATAAGTATGACTAGGGCAAAGCTTATATTAAAAGTGATAAGTATATCCAGCATAGCTGGCTTAACCGGTATAACCATCATCATGATAATGGTTATAACCAGAACAGCCATTATGGCATCGCTGCTATTCAGTATCTTTCCTAGCCAGCCTGCTCTTTTCTCCAATGAAACTTCCTCCTAATTAGGCCCTTTTTTTCTGTTTGTAAACAAAAGCCAATATCTCAGCCACTGCCTGGTACATTTCCTCTGGCACTACATCTCCTATTTTCGTAGTGTAATAGAGCATCCGGGCCAGGGGTGGATTCTCTACAATCGTAACATGATTGGAATTGGCAATTTCACGTATCTTTAAAGCCATAAAATCTTGCCCCTTGGCGATAATGGTTGGGGCTTCCATTAACTCAGCCTGGTATTTTAAAGCCACTGCAAAATGAGTCGGGTTGGTAATTACTACATCTGCAGTAGGAACTTCCGCCATCATTCTTCGCATCGCAACCTCACGTTGGATCTGTCGTTGCTTGGATTTTATCTGGGGATCTCCTTCAACCTGTTTATATTCCTGCTTAACATCGTATTTGCTCATCTTGAGCGATTTTTCATGTTCAAAATACTGGAAAATATAATCGATGATACCAATTATGACAAAAACGACTCCCACTTTTAGGGCCATCTCGAGTATAATGCTGCCACATATAACCATAGATGCAATTATATCCATATCCACAAAACGAGGAAAGATATACATATATTTGTTTATTACCGTATAAACTACATAACCGGTAATGGTAATCTTCATTAAAGATTTTAGCAGCTCCATCAGGGAGCGTTTGGAGAAAATCTTTTTGAAGCCCTCCAGAGGGTTTAATCTTTCCAGTTTAGGAGTGAGAGATTCTGTACTGAAAAGACCTCCCACCTGTAAATAGGTAATAAGGAAGGCAGCGATAAAAGTAGTCAAAAAAATGGGTAAAAGCATCTTTCCCATGAGCAGAACAGATTCGTAAAGCAGTTGAAAAGCATATGCATTGTCAAAATCGGTCTGCGTACGGTGTAAAAGGTAAAGAACAGTAAATTGCTCCAATTTATCGGTCATATATGCAAAACTGAATATGCCCACAGTTGATCCAGCTATAAGAATGACCGCTGAATTTAAATCGGTGCTCTTAAAGATTTGACCCTTTTTACGAGCTTCTTCCCGGCGACGAGGTGTGGCAGATTCGGTCTTCTCTCCGCCTCCATCATCAGCGAACAACTGTAAATTAATTGAGAAATACTTTAAATATTCCATATTCTTTTATATCCCCATGGTTAAGAGCAGCGCATCCAGGTATTCCAAGAATTTGGAGAAAAGTATCCCCATGAACCATATGTAAATTGGTAACAAAACAAATAAGGAAACCAGGCCTACCATAATGTTTAGGGGCATCCCCACAATGAAAACGTTCATCTGAGGAACTGTCCTGGCAATAAAACCCATAGCCACATTAGTTATCATTAATGCCACTACTAATGGTGCTGATATTTGAACCGCAATTACGAACATATAAATTGTAACGCGTGCCATCAAATCCATGAAGTCAGTGCCCAAATTCGACCCCATTACAGGTATTATCTGATAGCTTTTAACAATGGCATTTAGCAAATAATGATGTCCGTTCAAAATAAGATATATTAATAAGGCTAATAGGTATAAGAAATTTCCCATCAGGGGGATCTGGGTTCCCGATTGGGGATCTAAGACGTTAACCATACTAAAACCCATCTGCATATCCATCAACTGTCCAGCCAATTGAATGGCAGCAAAAACTACAAAAGCTATAAAACCCATGCAATAGCCAATAAATACCTCTAATACGAATGCAGCTATAAAATATGCAGGGGTATCCAGGGAAACCGCAAATGTAACCGGGACAAAAGATGTCATTACCCCTGCTAAGAGAATAATGATCAATATTTTCATTCGACCCGGCAATTGCTTGCTGGCAAATATAGGAGCACTAATGAACAGGCCTGACAACCTGCCAAAAACCATCAAAAAACTAGTAAAAGCAAAGGTCACAGGCGCCTACC